>CAMWZB010000145.1 GCA_947178655.1 uncultured Porphyromonadaceae bacterium | reverse complement strand
GTATAAGGCCCGTGTATATGTGACTCTCAATACAATACTCTTTGATGACGAACTCGAAGAAGCCCGCAGGCTCGTATGGCAGCTCTATGCCGCAGGAGTCGACGCCCTGATAGTCCAGGATATGGCGTATCTTGAGATGGACTTGCCGCCGATAGCACTCCATGCGAGTACACAATGCGACATCCGCACACCTGATAAGGCGCGTCGACTTGCTCAGGCGGGATTTTCGCAGCTCGTGCTTCCGCGAGAGTTTTCGACCGACCAGATCAGAGAGGCTGCCGATGCTGCCGGAGTGCCCGTGGAGGTATTCGTACACGGAGCTTTGTGCGTCAGCTACAGCGGCGACTGTCAGGCAGGAGCCGTAGCCATGGGGCGCAGTGCCAATCGTGGTGTGTGTCCGCAGATGTGCCGTCTGAGCTACGAACTTATTGATGGCGAAGGGCGTACTGTCGGTCCTGAAAAGCACTATCTGTCGCTTCGCGACCTATGCCAGAGCGAACGTCTCCCCGAGCTGATCTCCGCCGGAGCATCTTCGTTCAAAATCGAGGGCCGTCTTAAAGACGCACGTTATGTGGCTAATGTCACAGCAGCATATTCGCAGGCCCTTGACCGTTTTGTCGCAGAGAACAAGGGCTTCCGGCGTTCTTCGGCAGGAATGAGCGTCTGCGGATTCACGCCGGATGTCAACCGCACATTCAATCGAGGCTATACCTCCTACTTTATCGGCGCACGCCTGTCGGCATCAGTCCGGATGGCTGCAATCGATACTCCAAAATGGGCCGGCATGCCCGTGGCGGAAGCGACCTCGGCTTACGACCCCCGTCGTCGCAGCTTCCGTGCCGTGACATCGTCGCCGCTTGCCAATGGCGACGGGCTTGGCTTCTTCGACGCGCGCGGACGGTTCTGCGGATTCAGACTCAACCGTGTCGAAGGACAGGAACTCTTTCCTGCTTCGGTTCCCGAAGGACTCAGGCCCGGCATGACCATATACAGAAATAACGACAAACAGTTTTTTGATATTCTCGACCGTCCGGATGCTTCTTGCCGACGTACGATATCAGTCGAATTCCGGCTCGAAACGGTCAATGCATCGTGTTTTCTTATCTCTGCTGCAGATTGTCGTGGCGCTTCCGCCACTGTAATAATAGACTCTCCATATTCACAGGCAGCGAAGCCTCAGGCTGAAGCACGCCGTGCGACACTTGCCAAACTTGGCGGAACCATATATGCATGTGGCGAAGTCGATGACAGCCTCGGAGACCGCTTCGTGCCGCTGTCGGTACTTGCCGATGCACGGCGACGGGTGATTGCCATGCTTGACGCGGATGCTGAGGCATGCTATGAGTATGACCGTCGCCGAAGTTCGGCTCTCGCATCGGATGCATTTGCCGGGCTGCCGCCGTTGACATATCACGACAATGTGGCAAATCACCTTGCTCGTCGGTTCTATGAACGCCACGGTGCAGTCATCGCACATGGGGCCATAGAGGTCGAGCCGTCGGCACGCGGAACAGACGTCGAAGTCATGAATACCCGCTATTGTATACGTCGTGAACTTGGGACGTGCCTCCGTACTCCTGACGCCCGGAAATTTCCGACTCAATTGTATCTGCGCAATCAATCAGGCATATACCGACTTGATTTCGACTGCGCCACTTGTGGTATGAAAGTTCTGAAAATCTCCTCCGGACAATAATGCAGAGCCAAGCCACGTTATTCCTTTACCATTATGAGCTGCGTAGACGTCTCCATAGTCACATATCACACAGATGAATCCGAACTGCGGAAATGCCTTGATGTCCTTTTGGCCGAGACGACGGTCAGAAGGGTTCATGTCGTAGACAACAGTTCGATGCAGTATATAGCCGTACTCTGTGCCGAATGCGGCGACAGAGTCACGTATACACCTCATCCCAATACCGGCTATGGGGATGCACATAATGTCGCCATCCGTCAATCCATCATGTCCGGGGCGACATATCATCTTGTCATCAACAGCGATGTCTACTTCAATGCGGGAGCGCTTGACGTCTGTGTGGAATATATGAATAGTCATGCAGATGTGGCACAGCTCATTCCGCATACAGTCTATCCCGACGGAAGAGAGCAGTACGTCATACATCCGCTGCCGACGCCTTTCGACATGGCGTTGCGCGGCTTTTTGCCCGAAAAGTGGTTCGCGTCGCGTCGTCGGCGATACATTCTTGCCGATCGCGACCCTGATGCCACGGTCAACGCACCCTATCATCACGGATGTTTCATGCTGCTCCGCGTATCTGCATTGACCGAGAGCGGGCTTTTCGATCCTCGATTCTTCATGTATCCCGAAGACATAGATCTTACGCGCCGGCTGCACCGACGCTACCGGACAGTGTACTATCCCGGCACAACCATCGTACACGCGCACAGAGCCGAGTCGAAAACTTCGTGGAAGATGCGAAAGGTGCACGTAGTGAACATGTTGAGGTATTTCCGCAAGTGGGGATTCTTCTTCGACAGCGAGCGCCGACGCATGAACCGTGAACTTTTCCGCTCGCTCGGATACGAAAATCTCTGAGCGGGATTTGCCTGTCTGACAAAAAAATCGTAACTTTGACAAAAATCTGAATACGGAAATATGGCGTCTGTGAAACCTGAAGAAAACGAAGAGCTGACCGCGCAACTGCGTGATCCCGCCACGGTGCGTCAGGCTTTCTCAAAAGTTGTCAGACTATATTCTGAACCATTGTACTGGCAGATACGCCGTATGGTTCAGAACCATGACGATGCCAACGACATCCTCCAGAACACATTCCTCAAGGCGTGGGACAACCTCGAAAATTTTCGTGGAGAGGCCCGCCTGTCCACCTGGCTCTACAAGATAGCTGTCAACGAAAGCCTCAGTTTCATAGAGCGAGAACGGCGTCGCACGACACTTTCGCTTGATGACGATGAGGCGGCAGCCGCGCGTACGGCTACAGCCGACAGCGACCTTGACGGCGATGAACTTTCGCAGAGGCTTCAGCAGGCCATCGCAACACTGCCTGACAAGCAGCGCCTTGTATTCAATATGAAGTACTTTGATGACATGAAGTACGAAGAGATGTCCGAGATTCTCGGCACTTCTGTGGGTGCCCTTAAAGCCTCATACCACCTTGCGACGAAGAAAATCGAGCATTTTTTTGACAATGCCGATTAAACCTCCGCTTTCGTAATCCGTCAAAATAGCAAACTTCAATGATTCATATGGCAAAATCCAGCGAAAATATACTTGAAAAGGCCCGTCGGAACGGTTTGGCCGTCCCGGATGCCGGTATGAAAGTCCCCGCCGGATACTTTGACGATTTTGCCCGACAGATGGACTCTCTCCTGCCGTATCGTGCCGAGATCGAAAACCCACAGGAAGTGGACAGAGCTATGCAGCCGCGCACTTTCTGGCAGAAAGTGCGTCCGTACGTATATATGGCCGCCATGTTTGCCGGAGTGTGGTGCATGCTTCAGATGTTCGCGTCTATCGGTCGTCATACAAGTCTGTCTCCCATGGACTCCAATCCCGTGTTGGCGAAAGCCTTTGCCAACGATCAGTTCATGAACGACTATATATATGACGATATCAATTCATGGGACTTGTTCGATGAAATGGTTGAGGACGGTACGTTTGAGAATGACTCCGCAATCGACGCGTTCTTCTCTGCTGACGAGCAGATGGGAAGCGACATACAAACTGATTACCTTTTACCTGAATGAGCATATCAAATTTCCGCCATTGCGCACTTATATGTCTCGGCATGGCTGCTTTGGCGCAGACTGTGACCGCACAGTCGACTACGCCGCTCAATCAAGACGAGCGCGACCGCGTACTTTCAGAGATGCGAGCCTATAAGC
>CAMWZB010000144.1 GCA_947178655.1 uncultured Porphyromonadaceae bacterium | reverse complement strand
ATACATCATGGCAGGCTCTTCGGCAGAAGCGAAGCGCTCAAAGCCGAGCGACGCCATCTGCTGCCTGAACTCTGTCCGTGTAGGCATCTGGGAAATCACGAACGCAAGGAGCACCAGCACGGCAATGGCTGCCGCACTCGATGCAGTGCGCTGCAGCGACCGCGCAAACGACCGACGACGCTCGTCGAGATTCACGTCATCAGCGGCAGGTGCGGGCTCCGGCAAGGACGGCACACCCGGTCTGTTCACGGGCTGAAGCCTGCGCATCTCCTGAGCGCTGAAGGTGATGTGTCCCGTCTCCCGGTCATAGCCGAGACGGCCGGCATGGGGCACGTATACTTCCTCGCCACGTCCGAGTGCCGAACGCAAAGCGGCGATGCCGTCGTTCATCAGACGCACAGCCTCGTCAGGAGCCACACCCTCTGCCCGGACTATCGAACACGACAACGCATCCGATGTCGCTCCAGTGTCGCATGCGTCGAAACACACGGTGTCATACGGAGCCGACAGCACGCCGTCAGCTCCTGCAGAGGCTCCGCAGTGCCGACGCTCGAACACACCTATTCCGCTGACAGACACATATCCGTCAGTCAGCAACAGATGCGAAATATGGCGCAATATCATGTTCATACTCGTCAATGTCAGTTTGGACACTACAAAGATACGCACAAATATCCGTTCGTGCAAATAATACCACAAAAAGAGGGTGCGCCGTCCGCGCTGATCGCGTAGTCGGCACACCCCGGGAGGCATATGGAATTATTGGAAACGTCAAAGGGGCTTATACTCTACGAAAGCCTCGATGGCCTCGTATGATGCAAGTCCGAGATCCTGATAGAGGCGCGCAGTGGCACGGTTGCGTTCCTCGGCACGCTGCCAGAAGAGGCGGTCGTCATTGCCAAGGAAAGGAGCATTCTCCATCTGGCTCTGATGCTTGAGAATAGAGTTGCGCTTCGACCTCAGCTCTTCGGGACTGATGGGCACTGCCATCTCGATGTGGTCGATTTCCCATTCAGCCCACGCGCCGCGGTACATCCATATCCGGCAGTCGGCCATCCAGGGCTCGTCCTTGAGCTCGTCTATAGCGGCCAGCACGGCGTCGGTGCACACTTTGTGAGTTCCGTGAGGGTCGGCAAGGTCGCCTGCCACGAAAATCTGATGAGGCTTGACGTCCTCGAGCAGACGCTTCACGATGTCGACGTCGCGTTGCTCAAGTTTGCCCTTCTCTATCGTTCCGGTCTCGTAGAACGGCAGGCGCAGGAAGTGTATGTGGCCGGGCTTCACGCCGATATAGTTGCAGGCGATAGTTGCTTCAGCCTGACGTATCATGGTCTTGATTTCGCGGATGTCGGCTATATCCACGTCACCGGGCTTTTTATCAGCCACGAAGGACTGCACCTCGGAGGTCAGCTTGCGATAGTTCTCGTTGTCGAAACCGAAGATAGGCGCAATCTTGTCCACCATCAGGAAGTAGCGCATCATGTCCTCGTCTCCGACAGCTATGTTGCCCGATGTCTCATAGGCCACATGCACATCATGTCCTTGCGACACAAGCCGCTGCAGGGTACCGCCCATCGATATCACGTCGTCATCGGGATGAGGAGAGAACACTATCACACGTTTGGGGAAGGGCTTGGCTCGCTCGGGACGATAAGTATCGTCAGCATCAGGCTTGCCGCCGGGCCAGCCGGTGATGGTATGCTGCAGTTCATTGAACACTTTGATATTGACATTATATGCCGACCCGTAGAGGGCCACCAGTTCGCCCAAACCCCAGTCCTTGTAGTCCTTGTCGGTGAGTTTCAGGATAGGCTTGCCTGTCATGTTGCATAGCCAGACGATGGCTCGGCGTATCAGTTTGTCGTCCCACTCGCAGGAAGTCACCTTCCACGGATGCGAAATGCGCGTAAGGTCCTCCGCTCCGGCCAGATCGGTCACCACCTTCACGTGCGGATGTCCCTGAAGCAGCGATGCGGGCACAGTGCTCGATGGAGCTTCCTCGACTGCGCGACGGATGATTTCAGCAGAATTCTCGCCCCATGCCATAGTGAGCACGCGATGAGCCGACGCGATATTCGAGATTCCGAGAGTTATCGCTGTTGCCGGAGCATCGTCGATCTTATAGTCCTTGCTGATGCGGCGGCGAGTCTCGTTGTCGAGAAGCACCAGACGGCAGTAGCTGCCGGCTGAACTGCCCGGCTCGTTGAAGGCGACAGCACCGGAGGGCGCTATCTCACAGAGAGCCACATCGATGCCTCCTTCTTCGGCAATCGACTCCTCGTAAGCCTGGCAGTACTCATACATGGTCTCTTTCGTGATGGCCGGATTGATCGAGCGCACGTTTTCGGGACGAATGTTCACATGATTGAGGAATACATTCTCAAGCCGCGTAAGAGTCGACGGGCCACCGGGATTCAGCGGGAAGAACTCAGAGATATTGAACACTACGACATCCTTGAAATCAACTTCGCCGGCCTGATAGCGGCGGATGAGGCTCGCGTAGACGGGATGGGTGCTCGTACCGGCGCCCAGCACCATCACACACTTGCCTTTAAGGCTCAGATAGCGCTTGATGTAACGTACGATTTCTGAGGCCAGAAAGTCGGCTCCGTCATTTGATGTTTCGAATATGCGCGTATCCAACTTCTCGGCGCGTCGTAGCGCCGCAAGTTCTATTTCCGAATCCGGATTATAGTACCTCCGTGGGATACGGTCCAGTTTAATCTGGCTGCTGAGATCTGTCCTCATACTATCTGTTGTTTTATGGTATAAATTTATGTTAGACATATTGTTTTCACTGTCAACAGTCACCATCGGTGACACTTTATATTGAAAACAATATTGTGTATGCAAAAGTAATAATAAATTCTCAATCCGGACTTCGGTTTTCAACTTTTTTATTGCAAAATAGTCTGAAAATATGTTGTCGTTTATTAATAGCGCCTTTAATATTTTCACTTACCTGTAGTACACATATACTTAAAAAAAGTACTATATTTGCACTTGTAAACAGAAGCGTCCGGTTTCGCTTATTTAGAATAATTATAAATAGTGACTCGCGCTTCATTTTCTTCCGAATGCACTGCAAACAACCTTCTTACGAATCAGCACACGGGTAGACGCTCTGCGTAATTCACACTTTAAATCGCAGCTATCTTCCTCAGAACAAGTGATTTTATGCAATTATATAAAGCATCGCTTTAAGAATTTGCGACAAATCTCTTTAAGTCGCTGAAAAACGCGCAGTTGCAGTTATTTTCTATTTTCCAAATTTAAATGCGTTTGTTTAAATAAAAAAATACCCCGAACTTTGTACTCCGAAATCCCCCGAAGAAATGACAACAGACTTTAAAGAACTTTGGGCGCAGTGCTGTCAATATATTCAAAGCAACATTTCGCCTCTGCAATACGACACGTGGTTTCGCGACATCACGGCTGAAAGCTATGATGCCGCAGAAGGCTACGCCAAACTCGTATTGAAAGTTCAGACGTCTTTCTTTGTCGATGCGCTTGAAGAACGCTTCCAGCCCATCATTCGTTCGGCTGTAAAGAAGTATTTCGGCGACGGGGTCAAGATTTTTTACTGCTATCCGACTGTTTCAAACGACCCTTCATCGGTCAATGTACAGAAGAGCGCAGACATGTCCCCCACCATTCTCGCCCAGGTGAAAGCCCGCCCGGCCAACCCCTTCAGGCAGGACAATGGCGAGGACTTCGACCCTCAGCTCAACCCGCGCTACACATTCGAGAACTACTGCGAAAGCCCGAGCAACAAGATAGCCCGCTCCATTGGCGAAGCCATCGCCAACAACCCGTCGATCAAGACATTCAACCCGCTATTCGTGTTCGGCCCGGCCGGCGTCGGCAAGACCCACCTGATTCAGGCCATAGGCATACGTATCAAAG
>CAMWZB010000143.1 GCA_947178655.1 uncultured Porphyromonadaceae bacterium | reverse complement strand
TTCCAGGCGTGCCTCTTCAGCCACTCGAGCATCGCTCCTTTTTGTGACTGCAAAGTTAGTACTTATTTTTGAATTATGCAATTTTTTTCAATATTTTTCCTGGAAAACGAGGGTACCCCGGCGAGCTTGATTCACGTCGTCATGCAAGGTGACGCCCACTCGCCGTCGACAGAAAAACACGAAGTAGGCTGCCGACCGACCATCAGGTCTGCGGCAGCCTACGCATTAGTTCCGGTATAGCTTATTTCTTGCCTCCCTTGCAGGATGCGAAGTACAGGAAACCTATGATTGCGGCATAGGCCACAAGGCCGAGTATCTGAGGCATGAATTCATCACCATTCTCAGGTACACTTCCGGTGAAAAATACCGTGATAGCAGCGAAAACACCGAAGAGCGCACCGCCTGCGATAAGGCCCGATGCCACCAATGTGCCGCGGTCGTTGCGTGCACGGCATACGTCGGCATCTTTCGAGCTACGTCCTACGAACCAGTTCACAAGACCGCCTACGAGCATCGGAGTATTCAGATGCAGGGGCAGGAACATGCCCAGGCAGAACGCAAGTGCCGGAACGCCAAGCCAATTGAGCAGCAGAGCCAGTACGGCACCTACTATATAGAGTATCCAGGGTGTATTGCCGCCCATCATCATAGGCTCGATGACACCGGCCATGGCATTGGCCTGAGGTGCAGCCAGACCGCCGGGGCCGAAGCCGTACACTTTATTGAGCATGAGCATGACAGCACCGACAGTAGCTGCCGACACGAGCGTGCCAAGGAATTTCCATGATTCCTGTTTCTTGGGAGTTGAGCCGAGCCAGTAACCTATCTTGAGGTCAGTGACGAATCCTCCGGCCATCGACAGCGCCGTACATACCACTCCACCCAGGACCATTGATGCTACGATGCCCGACGTGCCGTTCAGACCAATGGCTACAAATATGCCGGATGCGATGATGAGTGTCATAAGCGTCATGCCGCTCACAGGATTACTGCCCACGATAGCGATGGCGTTGGCGGCGACCGTCGTGAAGAGAAATGCGATTACAGTCACGACAAGCCATGCCACAAATGCCTGCCAGAATGTGCCGATGACACCGATCCAGAAGAACAGCAGAACGCCGACGAGGGCAACGGCACTCATATATACGATGTGCTTCATCGATATGTCGCGCTGCCAGCGCACGATTTTGCTCTCGTCGCTCTTGCCTCCGCGGAGTTCGCGGGCGGCAAGGCCTACAGCCTGACCGATGATGCCGCTCGACTTCACAATACCTATGATACCGGCCATGGCGATGCCGCCGATACCTATGTTGCGGGCATAAGTGGAGAAGATAGACGCAGCTGACATGGACTGTATCTCAGCGGTTCCATAAGCACCCATGAGAGGAATGACGAACCACCACACGAATGCCGAACCGGCGAAGATGACGAAGGCATACTTCAGACCTACGATATATCCAAGTCCGAGCACGGCCGCGCCTGTATTGCATGAGAACACGACTTTGAATTTATCGGCCAGAGTCTGTCCCCACGAGTAAGCCGTCGTAGTGACGACTTCGCTCCAGACACCCACGGTAGCAACTATATAGTCGTAAATACCGCCGATAAGAGCCGAGATGACAAGGAGTTTGGCCTGACTGCCACCGTTGGCGCTCTGACTGCTGTTGCCGCTCACAAGCACCTGAGTGGTGGCGGTAGCCTCAGGGAAAGGATACTTCCCGTGCATGTCCTTTACGAAATGGCGACGGAAGGGGATGAAGAAAAGTATACCCAGAACACCACCGAAGAGTGAGCTCAGGAACACTTCAAGAAAGTCTACAGTGATGTCGGGATGAGTCTCCTGAAGGATATAGAGTGCCGGAAGAGTGAATATGGCACCGGCCACAATAACGCCCGAACATGCGCCTATCGACTGGATGATGACGTTCTGTCCAAGAGGATTCTTTTTCTTGAGCCACCCCGACAGGCCCACTGCGATGATGGCAATAGGTATGGCGGCCTCGAATACCTGGCCGACCTTGAGTCCGAGATAAGCTGCGGCCGCACTGAATATCACGGCAAGAATCAGGCCGGTTATCACCGAGTAAGGAGTGGCCTCTGCGTAGTCGCGGGCCGGATGCATCAGCGGACGATACTCTTCGTCCTTGCCAAGCTCCACGAAGGCGTTTTCCGGCAGGTCCACCGGATCGACCTCTGCTGGGCTGATCTGATTGAGTTTGTCTGTGTTCATATTGGATTGGTATTATTTCGCAGGAATCTTAAGTTTGTCACCAACGTCTATCTTGTCCGATTTCAGTCCGTTGGCTTTCTTGAGCTGGGCTACTGTGATGCCGTACCGCTTGGCTATTTTCGACAAGTTTTCGCCCTTGCGCACGGTATGTGTCACGGCCTTAGGAGCTGTGGTCTTGTTCTTGGCCTTTGGCTTGGCTTCAGTCTTTGGCGCAGGCTTCGGCGCAACGGTCGTCGTCTCTGTGGCAGGCTGCGTCACTTCTGATGCGAAAGCCGCCGATACATCGCCCGTAGCAGAGTCTATCGAGTCGGCCGGACTGGCATCGGCTGTACGTGCTGTATCAGTACGTACTTCAGGGACAATCGGTTCAGGAGCGGGAGTCGGAGTCGGCTTGTAGCGACGCTGAACTGTCTTGACTTTCAGGCGCTGTCCGGCCTTGACTTTCTTACCGCACTTATTGAGATTGCGAAGCGCTGTGACAGTCGTACCATAAGTCTTGGCAATCTTGGCAAGCGTTTCGTTACTTCGCACTGTGTGATACTTGATGACCTCTTCCTCGTAGTATTCGCCCTTGGCGTCGCGGCCAGTAGCTCCGGTCGACGGTTCGACAATACCACGACGCGCATACCTTGTGGCATTGTGGTTCACGATTGAGTCCTCGTTCGCTATATAGGCATATACCTGCAGCGACGGCAACACGAGGGAGTAGGGACGGATATCGCCCGGGATAAGGTCCTTACGGAACTGAGGATTCAGTGCCCGCAGCTCCTCCATGGGGATATTCATCACCTGAGAAATCTGCTCGAAGTGCACACGCCGGCTGACATGGACCGTATCGGTGACGATAGGCCGGCGAGCCAGAGCGGGCGATATATTGTGGTTCTTGTAATAGGTCATTATATAGTTCGCAGCGATGAATCCCGGCACATAGCCGCGGGTCTCCTTTGGCAGGAAAGGATAAATGTCCCAGAAATCATGCTTGCCCTCTCCGGCCCGGCGGAGCGCCTTGTTCACGTTGCCCGGACCGCAATTGTATGAAGCTATGGCAAGCGACCAGTCGCCATAAGTGTTGTACAGCTGCTTGAGATACTTTGCGGCCGCTTCCGATGCCAGATACGGGTCGCGACGCTGGTCGATGAGCGAGTTCACTTCAAGGCCAAGTCCGCTTGCCGTGCTGGGTATGAACTGCCACAGACCGGCGGCGCCGGCACGCGATACGGCGGTGGGCACAAGAGCCGACTCGATCACGGCAAGATATTTCAGTTCGAGCGGCAGGCCATTGCGTTCGAGAGCCTCCTCGAAGATCGGCATGTAGTAGAGACTCAGACCCAGCATATTCTCGACCAGCTGCTTGCGGCTCGCGTAGTATCGTATACTGTTGCGCACAGGCGCGTTCAGAGGCATCTCGATGACGGTCGGAAGCGTTCCGAGGCGTTCAAGCAGGATTTCATCACTGATGTCGCCCGTGGGCTGCGAGTCTGCGTCATAGTCCAGTACAGTGTAGTTCTTGAGATACCAGTCCTCAAGCATCTTCTTAGTGTCCGTCTCGAAGCTCTGAGGCATAGTCATCGACCCGTTCAGTGTGTCGTCGGATATCTGCCGGACAGAATCAGCACGGGACGGAGCCGATGCGCCGAGCACTATCGTGAGAAGTAGTATTCTATTGATATATTTCATAATGC
>CAMWZB010000142.1 GCA_947178655.1 uncultured Porphyromonadaceae bacterium | reverse complement strand
CATTGATGTTGCTTATCAGGGCCTGGTACTCAGGCACCACCACGTCGGCCATGGCATCGCGCATCATCATCGGGAAAGCCGTGTTGTTGATGTCCTGCGAAGTGAGTCCGAAGTGAATGAACTCCTTCGTGTCGGACAGACCGAGCTCGTCGAACTTGCCTTTGAGATAGTATTCCACTGCCTTGACGTCGTGGTTGGTGGTTCGCTCGATGGTCTTTACAGCCTCGGCCTCCTCCACAGTGAAAACCTCGGGGCTATAGATCCGTCGCAGCGCAGCTTCCTGCTCGGGAGTGAGAGCCGGCAACTGAGGAAGTCCGATGCCGGAAAGAGCTATGAAATACTCGATTTCGACTTTCACGCGGTAGCGTATGGTCGCGTATTCGGAGAAATATCCGGCAAGCCGTTCGCACTTGCTTCTGTATCGTCCGTCGACGGGCGATATTGCGGTGAGTGTGGTGAGTGTCATTGCGGTATCTGGTATGTGTCGATGTGTCTTTGTTTTTTCTCTTCGAATATATCGTCTATGGTGAGAAGGATTCCACTCTCCTCCACATCTCCGAATTCGTCGTTGATGGCCGTGCCGAACATCTTCATCGTCGGCGACAGGCACATGTAGGCGTGGACCAGCGGCGGCACAGTATGTCCGTGCTCGCGTAGGGTCGAATTCAGTATCTTGAGGTCGCTTCGGAAGTCGCCTCCTGTGAATACCGCCGCCAGTTCATCAGGCGACGCATCGGTGTGGAGCGATTTGATGGGGCGCACAAGAAAATCGGGATCGGGGAAGTACTTGTGAAGGAAGAAAAGTATCAGGTCGCGGCATCTGGAGGAATAGCTCGGATACATGGTGACTTTACCGAAAAGATACTTGATGTCAGGGTTGAGCACCGTTATGGCTCCGAGACCGTCCCAGAGGTTGTCAAGGACATAGATGGCTTTGGCTCCTGCTCGCGACGACTGGTACTCGGGACGCACGAAAGAGCGCCCGAGCTCAAGGGTGTACGGAAGGTAATCACGGATGAACCGGGCCGAGAAGTCGAACATATGTCCCGTGGCGATGCAGGGACGGCCCATCGGGTCGAGCTTGATATTGCGTCCGCAGATGAAACGGTATCCTCCGAGAATCAACCGGCTTTCGGGGTCCCACACGATAAGCTGATGGCATGGCTCTTCCATCGTATCGAACTCATCGATGTCGCACTCCTTGCCTGAGCCTCCGCCGGCACTGCGGAATGATATCTCTCGCAGACGGCCTATCTCGCGCATAACGTTCGGTGAGTTATGAGCAGAGACCACATAGAGCTCGTTATGTCCTTTGTTGGTCTGACGCAGGAATCGGTCGGGAGTCAGTTCGGCTTCAATCAGGGCGATATCGACCGGCGGTATTATAGGTTGATTCATATTTCTTGAGATTGATTGTCAGAGAGAGAGTAAACGATGCGCCGCAGATCAGCAGCTTCGGAAGCAGCTTCGGCACCGCCCTTAAGCGACTGCCAGGGAATGGCGCGGCCACACGTGAGTGTGAAAGTCTTGGAGCGCGCGCGCACCAGTTCGCGTGGCAGTAGCATCATTTCGTAGTTGAATTTCAGTCCCAGGCGCTTGCGCCAGCGGGCCAGTTCGTAGAACGAGCGGGAATTGCAGCCGTCGAAATACACGGGCACGATGTCGCGCCGGCTTTCGATGGCCTTGCAGATGACTGTCTTGCGCCATGGCAAGTCGGATATGGAGCGGTCGGCATGCAGCCGGCTCACAAGTCCCGCGGGATAAATCACCACCGGGTCGTCACCTGCAAGAACGGCATCAAGCGTCGCACCTGACGAACGGCTTTGGGCTCCATGCTTGTTGACCGGTATGAAACACTCCTTCAGAGGCTCCACAGCCATCAGCAGGTCATTGACCACGAAATGGACAGGACAGTCGCCATAGTGGGCGCTGAGCCATGCAATCATGGAGATACCGTCAAGACCTCCCAGAGGATGATTGCTCACCACTATACAGCGGGGCGACCGTGGCATATGCTCGTCGCCACGCACCTGAAGATGGACGTCGAGATCGTCGAGCACGCCGCGACAGAATTCAGGGCCACGTTTCGGGAAGTTATTCTGCAACAAACCGTTAAGTTCATCCTGACAAATCAGCTTCTCGACACCGCGCACCACGAAGTCCGGAATATAGCGCGACCGCTTGCCGAGCCTACGCCGGATTACTTCTGCCACATCGATTTTTATGGGTCTGTCCGAAATCATATATATCGCTTTCGAAGTGCAAATTTAGGAATTTTCGGCCAATATTTGGTCTCTCTGACTCATTTTTTGTAATTTTGTAGAAATGAAACCATCACAGACAGGCATAATCATCACATTTACAGCTGTTTTAACTCTTTCATGGCTATTGTCGCGACTCTTCCCGTCGGAGAGCGCGGCTGTATCAGTATGCTGCTCGGCCGCGACAGGGCTTATCGCGATTGCCGCCTACTACAGGCTGTGCCCTGTTTCACGAGGAGGTTTCGCGACACTGACGGTCTTCTGGGCCATGCTGATGGCAGGAGTCGTGGTGAACACATGGTATTTCACCACGGCATCGGGCGGAACTCCGGTCGCTCCGGTGCTCCACAACGAGGACGCCCGCATAGCCTGGGAGCAGATGTGCGCCACAGCCAACGGAACCGAGTCGGCTGTCGATATCGAGAGGCAGGGATATGGCGACTTTCTTGCAGCGATTAGCTTCAAAACCGCCCCCCCTATTCACATTTTTCTGTATTTCAACGCTTTATGCATCCTGCTCAGTATCGTACTGACGGGAGCCACGGCCGCACGTACATCCGACAGCAACCCATCCGCGGCATCTCGCATGGCTACTGCTGCCATGATAGCCACCGGCGGAGTGGCGTACTATCTCTGCGCAGGCACCATACTCATCAAAGACGCTCTATGCTGTCTGCTGATGTCCATGATTCTTTTCGCATTGTTCGGCAGATGCCGCACTCTCAGCATGACTGCACTTATATGCGTGGCCATCATCATCGGCGCCATAGTCCGCCGCTGGTTCCCGGCCGTGATGGCTGTCGCCATAGCCATCGGAATAATCGGAGCCGCCGGGCGCAGGTCAGCAGTCATGGGCACACTGGCCGCCGCCGCTGCAGTGCTGTTTTTCGCGCTCCGCGACACAGGAGTTTCAGCCGCGATTCTCAACACCGACGGCACCTCGGCCTTCATAACAAATACCGGCGAAACGTCAAGGCTGAATTCTTACGAAGCAGCCGTGGGCATATACGAGAATCTGTCCATAGCTCAGAGACTCGTAAGGCTGCCGTTCTCTCTTGCAGTCCAGGCCCTCACGCCGCTACCGTGGGCATTCTGCCGCGATATCGTATTCGGTCCGACCCAGGCCTATGCGCACTGCTCGTTCGCATGGTATGCCGAACTCGGACTGATGATGTACTTCATGCTGTTCTGCTTCCGGCGTGCACCTCTGCCGGTCCAGCTGTCGGCCACATTCGCCTTAGTGGCGTGGTGCGGCACGGCATTTGTGACCGGAGGCACCGTATCGCGCTACTGCCTGCCCTGGCTACCTTTCATCGCGGTGCCTGTATCATGGCTCATCTGCAACAATTGCCTGCGTCAACGCTCGTTCAGATACTGGGCCATCGGATGGTGCGCCGTCATAGCCACAGGACTGGCTGTGGTATTCACCGCATTGAACCATTATTCCACCACTTGATGGGAAGCTCGATAATGAAAATATCCATAGTGACAATAACCCGAAATGACGGGAAACTTCTGCAACGGAATCTTGACAGCCTTTACAACCAGAAACTGGACAAAGGTGACGAGATCGAGCATATCATAGTGAATGCAGAGGACGGAGCCCCGGTGACGGCTCCGCAGTCAAAGGTGTTCACATATCCGGCCGACGGCATATACAGCGACATCAACAGGGTGCTGTCGCACACCTCCGG
>CAMWZB010000141.1 GCA_947178655.1 uncultured Porphyromonadaceae bacterium | reverse complement strand
CGACTAACCCCTGACAAGCACCTATGACAAAGCATAACATACTGTCGGCTCTGCTGTTTCTGGTGTCATTACTCCCCTCTCTGACAGCAAGTGCCGAACGCTCATTCCTCATCACCGACCCGAAGCAGTTCAGCTGCTCCGGGTCGCTGCCGGCATCAGACGTATTCCGGAGCCTCATTGACGGAGAGAAAACCACATACTGGAATTCAGGCAGCAGCAATCCTGCCGGCGAACACTACCTCGAAGTAGACCTCGGACGTCCTCTCGACCTTGCGCCCGACGAAGACCTGGTCATATACGTCCGCCGTGCCGACATGACGACCGATGCTCCGACCACACTGCGCATCGAAGGATCGGTCAACGGCTCTGGATGGACTCCGCTGGCCCACGCATTCTTCTTGTACCGCGGTCCGCTGACCGAAGAATATTCGGCCCGCATCCGCACTGACGCGCCATACCGCCATCTCAGATTCACTGTCACGGCCAACAACAACCACTCCTACCACGGCGCCACCGGATACAGGACTATGACCATGGCCGAATTCAACATCATCAGACTGAAGCGAACCGATGACTATTCGCCATCGAGGGTTGACCGGTTCAGGCTGAAAACCGACTATGTCCGCGACTTCGAGAACTATGCGTTCAAGTACTCGCAGGGATTTCCGGAAGAGCATAACCGATGGGTAGGACTCACTTCATGGTTTGATACCGTCGACAAAGGCAAGTGGGACGCCGACGGCAACTGGACGGCCGACCCTGAGTACTGGGCATCGTCAAGGATAAAAATGCCGAGTTTCACCATGCTTGACAGCTCTACTGACCCGCTCATCAAGGAAGGAAAGCGCCAGGCATCACACGTGACCGAACACGTACTCTATGCCGTACCGGGCGATGCCATCGCTCTGTATCCATACTACGATATGCCCAACACGACTGCCTACTACGAAAAATTCTCACACTGGTATGACTACACCACCGGAGGCGACAATCCGTATCTCGACTTCCTCATCGACCCGGCGCTCATAGCTCCGGTGAGAGGTGCCGGATTCGTAGGAGGCACCGACACGCACGGCTACCGTCCCAATACGGTCTACATCAACAGCGCCGCTACATTCAACCAGTTCGCCGACCGCGTCAATGCAGGCGAGACCGACCTCAACGCAATCATGATATCCAACTTCGCGTTCAACGAAGAGGACCTGACTATGGTCGGTACGCTCGAGCATCCCTACCGGGGCACATTCGACGGCCGAGGCAATATGATAGACCAGGCGACCATCAACTACCCCGATCAAGACGCCGTGGGTATATTCCGCTATGTCGCAGGCAACGCCACCATCAAGAATCTACAGCTGAGCGCGACGGTCAACATCACAGGCAAGAGTTTCGTAGCACTGATAGGTGTCTATAAAGACTGCTCGGCTGACAACACTCTCACCGTAGAGAACTGTTCAGGCGACCCTAACATATATGCCCATGGCATAAACGCCGCAGGCATACTTGGCTCTAACTGGAACGACGGCGCCGTAGTGATCCGCAACTGCGGCTTCATGGGTAAACTCACATGTCTTGGACAGGGAGGCACCGGCACCAGCGAGGCCGGACTGCTCTCGGGCTGGCTCGGCGGCAATACGCGCACCATCGTCGAAAACTGCGTGGCACGGCCGAAAGAGAACAACGACGCTCCTCAGTGCGGCTACTATGTGCCCAACGGATGGAGCAACGGCAACGATATGCTCTACCGAAGCTGGGACAATTCGGCCAAATCAATCAACAACTACATAGCCGCCTCAACCAACCCGGGCAGCTCTCAGGGCACATGGGTCACCACCGACAACGGCTACGTAATCTCAGGTGACTTCATCAAGCGCCTCGGAGGTGGTTGGGTAGAATACAGCAACTGGGGATATCCCAGACCGTGCGCATCCGCACAGCACGCGTTGAGATACTACGGCACGGTCGGGACATTCTTCATGCCGCGCGACGTGTACGCTCCCGAAGGCATCTTGCAGACATTCCCCGACGGCGTGGAGGAATACGTCATAGCCGCAGACTTCGCACAGCATGTGGCCGATGACAAGAACTACTTCGACCAGCAGCTCTACAGGCCCAACTTCGAGAACGGCACCATCTACGAACCCATCATCAACTCGCGCCACATCTTCCGCATCCGCGACGGCAAGAAGTTCGCCGACGACAATATGTCGACCCTCGAGAAGAACCGCGCCTACATCCGCGCCAACCGCCGCTATGTGTCGGCCCGTGCAGGCGCCGACTTCCAGATACGCTTCGACTCTCCCGTCCCCAAGGAAGGCACCACGCGATCGAAATGGTACTACAAGATATCCGACACGGACTACCGCCGTATCTGCACCATGGACATACATGTCTACGATGCATCCACCGAGCAGCTCATCAGCACGGACAACTCCATATTCTTCCCCGGAGAAGAATTCTACGGACAAGGGTCGCGCGAGATTGACTATGTGAACTACAATGTTTGCGGCGGCGGCGGCTCATACTACCGTATGCTGCAGTGCAAGGCTGAGAATGCCGTAGCCGGAAAGCGATATATCGTGCGCCTGATAGCCAAGGACATCAACGGGAACATCATCAAACTGCCTGACGGAAGCGGTCAGGACCTGTGGGTACAGGAACTGTACATCAACTTCTTCAGCGAGACCAATGCCTCGCTGCTGACTTCCGCGCAGCTCCAGGACGACAAGTACCGCGGTCGCCGGCCGGAAGAACTCACCGAGCGCTTCGGCCAGCCTAAGGACAAAATCGACTACGACGAATACAGCGACTTGCTCGATCCGAAGAAAGTCAAGAACTTCAGCGACTATATGATGCCGTACAAGAACAGCGCCCTCGACATGCCGCCCGGCACGACGTCGCACTACTTCCGATGGCCGCTGCCACACAAAGACGTGACATACGCCTTCGGCTACGACGGACGCTACGATTACAACAACTACACGGTGTCGAACAGCGCATGGGCCACAATCTACAACGCCGCGACCACCGAGCGCTTCGACCGCCTGTACTACGACACCGGCGGAAAGCAGCAGGGATTCTTCTACTACATCAACGCCGCATCCGATCCGGGCAACATGGCTTATCTGAAACTCGACGAATTCTGCGCCGGCTCTACGCTATACGTATCGGCATGGGTACAGGAGTTCTCCGACGCTGCTGAAGTGGCAAACCTCGCCATCAACTTCATGGCCGTGATGAAAAATGGCGAACGCCGCCCGATCCATACTTTCGTCTCAGGATATGTCCCGGTCAAAGGAAAGTGGTACCAGGCATATTACTCTTTCGTGCCTGACATCACAGACATCGACACCCAGCAGGTTGACTTCTACGAGATTGTACTCGAGAACAACTGCAAGAGCTCGAGCGGCGCTGACTATGCCATCGACGACATCCGCGTGTATGTGGTCAGCCCTGTCGTGTACGCAAGCCAGACAAGCACCGTCTGCCACGACATCGAAGCCGTAGACGTGAAGGTGAACATGCCCTTCGAAACCCTGCTCCAGAGCCTGGGCCGGGAAGAAAACACTGACGCGGCCACGGCTGACCAGATAGACCTCTACTACACATTCCTTGATAAGGACATATATGATGCCGGAGCGAAAACCGACCCTGAGCAGGCATTCTACGACGCTGTGGTGCACTTCCCGTACCGTGGCGACGACTCGAAGCGTGATTTCGGCAAAATCACCGTCAAGGACTGCTTCATCGCCAATCCGGAATACGACCCTAAAGACTTCACCGGAAGTTCGGCTTACCGTGACAATGACGGCGGAGAGCGACTGATTACGTTCAACACCCGTCCTTCAGGCCGGATGATAAAGCCCGGAAAGGAATTCTATATAGCCCTCTCCGCTCCCGCGGAAGGCGTGGCTGTCAATCCGGACAGAGGTCCGGGCTACGAACTGTTCCGCATC
>CAMWZB010000140.1 GCA_947178655.1 uncultured Porphyromonadaceae bacterium | reverse complement strand
CACCGAGACAGCCTATACCGGCGCCGAACGTGTGGCAAACGCAGCGCTGCCCCTGGGCACATATCTGCTCCTGATGGCGGCGTGGCGCCGCAACAGCATCACAGCACTATGTCTCATCCCCGTGATGGTACTCTGCGCCTTCCAGATTGTGCTTGTCGACCTTTACGGCGGCTCCATAATAGCAATCGACATGTTTCTGAACGTTGTCACCACCAATCCGTCCGAGGCCTCCGAGCTGCTTCTCAATCTCGGAGGCGCGGTGCTGACGGTGTGCCTACTGTACCTGCCGCCCATCGTACTGGCAGCGATCGGAGTTGCCAAAGGCTCGAGGCTCGGCACTCCGATGCGAAAAACCGGACTGCTGACAGGAGCCCTCGTGGCAGTCTGCGGCCTCATCGGCGCCGGCATGGCTCTGGCATCGCATGACGGCTACGCTCCTCAAAGAAGGCTTTTTCCGATGAATGTCACATCCAACATGATTACAGCCGCCCAACGCGACGTACAGGTCAAGGACTACTTCAGAACTTCGGCGACATTCAGCCACCACGCTTCAGACACCCGGCCCGACAGTGTGCCCGAAGTGTACCTGCTGGTCATCGGCGAAACATCGCGCGCCTCCGACTGGCAGCTCAACGGATACTGCCGTCCGACCAATCCACGGCTGAGCCTGCGTGACGACATCATATTCTTCGGCAAGACACTGTCCGAAAGCAACACCACGCACAAAAGTGTACCACTGATGATGTCGCACCTATCAGCAGAAAAGTTCGGCGACTCGATATACTGCTGCCGCAGCGTCATCGACGCATTCAACGAAGCAGGATATCACACCCTCTGGGCATCGGCTCAGCAGCGCAACGGCGCACTGATAGACTTCTTCGGCAGCGAGGCCCGCGACTGCGTATTCCTATGCGACAGCAGCCTCAGGCACTATGACACCGACTTATGTCCGATTTTGGCCAAAACACTCGAGCGGCACAGCTCAGAGAAAGTATTCGCCGTGCTGCACACCTACGGATCGCACTTCAACTATGCCGACCGCGTGCCTGAATGGTTCGGCTCACCTTTCGGGCACGACAGCTCCACAGAAGCGACTGCCGCCAACCGCACAGGCCTCATCAACGCCTACGACACCACGATAGCCTACACCGCCGCAGTGCTCGACAGCCTCATCACCATACTTGAGGCATCGGGACGCCCCTGTGCCCTGCTCTATACATCCGACCACGGCGAAGACATATTCGACGACAGCCGGCACCGCTTCCTCCACGCGTCTCCCACTCCCACCTGCGAACAACTGCACGTGCCTCTGCTTGTATGGATGTCCGGCAAATACAAAGCGTCGCATCCCGAAAAATACACAGCCGCCCGGGCCAACCGAAGTCTTAATGTATCGTCAAGCAGGAGCGTTTTCCACACTCTGCTTTCACTCGCCGGCATCACCGCCGACACTTACAATCCTAAAGAATCAGTGTGTGAAAAAAAATATCAAGAACCACGCCGAGTGTTCCTTAACGACTATAACGAAAGCCAATCGCTGTCAGAAGCAGGTCTGAAGCCGATTGACATTAAAATTCTAAAAAAATACGGCATCTCCACACATTGATATCGAAGCGGCTTAACATAAACGCGGCAAAACATTAACACGTTTTCACACTTATTCTTAGCTACTTAGCGAATTTTTTATTAATTTTGCAGCACACATCGACAAGCACATATGCACAGACAAATCGCTCATTCGAAAATTTTCTAAATTATCAGCCTCCGACAAACTCTTGCAGAAAATCTAAACACGAAGCAACACTATGCCACGCCAACATTTCGACAAACTCGACATCACAATCCTTAATGCATTGTGCGAAAATGCTCGCACACCCTACCTTGAGATTGCACGCGAGTACGGTGTCTCCGGCGCCGCAGTGCACCAACGCGTACAGCGCCTCATGGCATCGAACGTTATCGCAGGCTCTCATTGCATCATCGCTCCTTCGACTTTAGGTTATCACCTTGTAGCGTATGTGGGCATCACGACCAAGCCGGGAATCGGATTCGACGAGCTCATCGACGAACTTCACTCTATTCCTGAAATCACGGAATGCCACGTTGTCACAGGACGCTACGACATCATCGTCAAACTCCATGCACGCAACAACGAAGATCTGCTCGACCTGATGCAGAACCGGCTCCGCAAGCTGCCCATCGGCAACACCGAAACGATGGTATCCTTCCGCGAGTCATTCAACCGCCATCTCCCTATCGAGAACGACCGCTGACACCTGACGCGGCCCATCTTCCTCCTATTACACATCCATCCTTATCACAACGATTTCCTATCTAATACACAGTTCCTCAACTCTCAACTCTTACACTCCTCTCCGGACGCGCCAGACCGACATCCGCCACGCCATTCCGGACCTTCACATCCATCAACCTATCAATTAATTTATTTACGGAAGACTGATAAGACTGAACTTATTTGACGATTTTTGTGTCCACAGATGAAAAACACCGGTTCACGATGTGAATTTTCCGCGAGAAAATAATCGTTAACCAAAACATTTTGTGTAAATTTGCACACGAAACCCGGATAAGGCCTGTGTCCTGTAGGGGACTCAGGCCTTATTCTGCGTTACGACAGAGACATCCGAAAATAGAATAACCAAAAACATAACCATGGACATATCTCATATCGAACACATCGGCATTGCGGTACCGTCGCTGGACGAAGCAATTCCTTTCTATGAAAAAATCCTCGGTCTGAAGTGCTTCGCCATCGAAGAAGTAGCAGACCAGAAAGTACGCACAGCTTTCTTTCGCGTAGGCCAGACCAAGCTCGAACTTCTTGAAGGCACAGCTGACGACAGCGCCATCTCCAAGTTCATCGCTGCCAACGGTGGCCGCGGAGGCATCCAGCACATAGCATTCGCTATTGAAGACGGCGTAGCCAACGCTCTCGCCGAAGCCGAAGAGAAAGGTTGTCGCCTCATCGACAAAGCACCCCGCAAGGGAGCCGAAGGCCTGAACATCGCATTCCTTCACCCCAAGTCGACCGTAGGCACTCTGGTGGAACTCTGCGAGGACCCCAACAAGAAATAATCGAAAACAACTCATCAGGAGGCTATCAGCATCACTGGGTGCCGTGTGGCCTCCTCTTTGATTTCAATACACTTACCACATATGAGCAGCCAACTTGAAAAAGTAAAAGAACTCATCGAGCTTCGCACCGAAGCGCGTCTCGGCGGTGGCCAGAAAGCCATCGACAAACAGCACGAACGCGGCAAATACACCGCCCGCGAACGTATCGCCCAACTCCTTGACGAAGGCTCTTTCGAAGAGCTGGACATGTTTGTGCGTCACCGCTGCACCAACTTCGGACAGGAAAAGAAATCATACCTCGGCGACGGCGTTGTCACCGGCTACGGCACCATCGACGGCCGTCTGGTATACGTATTCGCTCAAGACTTCACCGTATTCGGAGGCTCTCTCTCCGAAACCATGGCTCTGAAAATCTGCAAAATCATGGACATGGCCATGAAGATGGGCGCTCCCGTCATCGGCCTCAACGACTCGGGCGGCGCACGTATTCAGGAAGGCATCAATGCCCTTGCAGGATACGCTGAAATCTTCCAGCGCAACATCATGGCATCCGGCGTAATCCCCCAGATTTCAGCCATCCTCGGCCCCTGCGCCGGCGGTGCCGTATACTCCCCCGCCCTCACCGACTTCACCATCATGGCCAAGGGCATCTCCTACATGTTCCTCACAGGCCCGAAGGTAGTAAAGACCGTGACAGGCGAAGATGTAAGTCAGGAAGCTCTCGGCGGTGCCGAAGTACACTCCAACAAAAGCGGCGTGTGCCACTTCGCCGCTGAAGACGGTGAAGAAGCCCTCAAGATCATCCGCAAGCTCTTCGGCTTCATCCCTCAGAACAACCTTGAAGAAGCACCCCCTGTCCCCTGCACCGACC
>CAMWZB010000139.1 GCA_947178655.1 uncultured Porphyromonadaceae bacterium | reverse complement strand
CTGCAAATATTTGTTTATTTTATCGACATTTTTATCCTTTTTCGCCTGCCAAATGTCTTTTAAGCCCGGTCGGTCTGCGGTTTCGCAATATTTTATGTAGCTTTGTATGAAATTTGAAAGTCACACATCTACAAGCAAATCAACAGACGTAAACCGTACATGCAATGAAACGCTTTTTCGGATTATTCTTCGCTGCCGCGATGCTTCTTTCGCTTGGCAGCTGCACCAACACGGGGACTGACGACACAGTCACCGAGCAGCACTTCCCTTCGTGCTTCGAATACGTTCACGACCTCTCCACCGGAGTCAATGCCATATACAGTCCCGTAGGATACACGCTGCGCCTGAATTACTCCAAGGCCACAGCCGACGTCACCATCACAGGCCTCCGCACCCCTCAACAGACCTATCCCCAGCTCAAGCTCACCGACCTGTCATGGAGCATCGACAAAGGAGCCACAGTCGTGTCGGGCCGCAACGTAGAGGCATCCTCGGCCAGCGCTCAGCCCGTATTGCTGTCATCCTTCACCCTCAAGGTGAAAGACCGCCTCATAAGTTCAGGCAGCACATACGTCTACAAGCCCGGATTCTCGGTCTACTATACCATCGACGGACGATACTCCGTGCTGTCCGGCCTCATGGACAAAGCTGTGATGTACGGCACCACGACCACGACTTGCCAGAAGCCGCCCATATCGTTCTCCACCGACGCCACCTCCTACGAACTGGTCTTCGACACCGACACACGCACTGTGAATATTATCATCAAAGGCGCGCGTTTCATGGAAAATATGCAGCCCTTGGAGATTGTGCTCGAGGATGTTCCCATAGCATTCTACGGCTCCAAGGTCACGTGGACAGCAGAGAAAATCGTGCCCAAGATCGGCGGGGTGCCCTACAAGACATTCCCCATCTCCAACCTCTCGGGTGAATACGATTTCTCCACCGAGATGAAGATGGAGTTCGACTGCAATCCCGAGACAGTACCCGGAGCTCCGACATTCCACGTGTCAGCCGAATGTACTTTCAACGACGACCTCGGTTCAGACATCTGATATGGAATTCACCCTACAGCACACCTGCCCGGGCAGTGACGCCCGCGCAGGTCTTATCGTGACAGACCACGGCCCGATACAGACCCCGATATTCATGCCGGTAGGCACCGTCGGATCTGTCAAAGGCGTGCACTTCCACGAGCTCCGCGACGACATCAAAGCCCAGATTATCCTCGGCAACACCTATCATCTGTACCTCCGCCCGGGCATGGACACCATCCGTGCCGCCGGCGGTCTGCACAAGTTCAACGGATGGGAACGCCCCATCCTCACGGACAGCGGCGGATTTCAGGTGTTCTCACTCAGCTCCAACCGCAAACTCACCGAAGAGGGCGCTCACTTCCGCAGCCACATCGACGGTTCAAGGCACCTCTTCACCCCCGAGAATGTGGTGGACATACAGCGCACCATCGGTTCGGATATCATGATGGCTCTTGACGAATGTGCGCCCGGCACATCCGACCGCGCATACACCCGCAAGAGCCTTGACCTGACCAAGCGCTGGCTCGAACGCGGCTGGAAGCACTACAAGGAGACAGAACCCGTCTACGGACACTACCAGTCATATTTCCCGATCGTTCAGGGCTGCACATATGCCGACATGCGCACCGAAGCGGCACACCACGTAGCCGGGCTCGGCGCTGACGGATATGCCATAGGCGGACTTGCCGTGGGCGAACCGGCCGAGACTATGTATGACATGATAGAAGTAGTCAACGCCGTACTTCCGGCCGACCGTCCGCGATACCTCATGGGCGTGGGGACTCCCGTCAATATCCTCGAGGCCATCGACCGCGGTGTCGACATGATGGACTGCGTCATGCCCACCCGCAACGGCCGCAACGGCACTCTCTTCACTCCCGAAGGCACCATGAACATGCGAAACGCCAAGTGGGCCAACGACTTCTCTCCCCTGTGGCCTGACGGACCATCGTACGTCGACCGGGTCTATACGAAAGCCTACGTCCGCCACCTGTTCATAGCCGGCGAACTGCTGGCCATGCAGATAGCCTCCATTCACAACCTCGCATTCTACCTCTGGCTCGTGGGCGAAGCCCGCAAACACATCATCGACGGCGACTTCGCCGTATGGAAATCCGACATGGTGAAGAAACTTTCGCGCCGTATCTGATATGTTCAAGCTGCTCGACAGATATATCATACGCAAATTCCTCGGGACGTACGTCTTCGCGATCATCCTGCTGCTGGCCATCGTGATTATGTTCGACGTGAACGAGAAGTTCGACTCCTTCGCAAAGGCGCCGATACGGGCGACTCTGTTCGACTACTTCCTGAACTTCCTGCCCTACTTCGCCAACCAGTTCTCGCCTCTGTTCACGTTCATCGCGGTGATATTCTTCACCTCGAAACTGGCCGGCAACAGCGAGATTATCGCGATGCTCTCGTCAGGTATGAGCTTCAAGCGGCTTCTACGCCCGTATATGGTGTCGGCAGCCATTATCGCCGCTCTGACCTTCGTCCTCAGCGCATATATAATCCCGCCGGCCAACGTCAAGCGCATCAACTACACCAACACATACGTCAAGAACAAGCGCGTGGACTACGGCTCGAACATCATGCTGATGGTAGCTCCCGGACAGATAGCCTACATGAGCCGCTACGACAACCTCAGCAAGACAGGCCACAATTTCTCGCTCGAGTCATTCGACCGGGACAAGCGGCTCATATCGCGCCTCACCGCCCGGTCAATCAAGTGGGACACCATCACCCAGTGGCGCATACTCGACTACGTGCAGCGCGACTTCCGCGACGACCGCGAGTACATAACCAAAGGCTCGGCCCGCGACACCAGCATCCCCTTCGAGCCTCGCGACTTCCTGATATCAAGCCAGGACCATGAGCAGATGACTTCACCTGACCTGAACGAGTACATACGGCGTCAGAAAGCACGCGGTGTAGGCAACATCCAGACCTTCGAAGTCGAGCGCGAGCGCCGGTACGCCATGACCGCGGCGGCATTTATCCTCACAGTCATCGGCATGACCCTGTCGGTAAAAAAGCAGAAAGGAGGCATGGGACTCAACATCGGCATAGGGCTGGTGCTTAGTTTCAGCTACATCCTCTTCATGACCATCACGCAGACTTTCGCCATATCAGGACTCACATCGCCGTTCGTGGCCATGTGGATTCCTAATTTCATATATATCATCATCGCCATCGTGCTCTATCGCCGCACGTCGCGCGGCTGAGAGGCCGTCGGAACGGAGCCTCAATCAATCGGGCGGAAGAAGGCCTTGCGCCGCAGGTCATGCACCTCCGCGCCGATACTGTCAGCCTCGTGCACATATCTGAGGTGACGCCTTGCATCTATATCGGCGCCAAGCACCACGAGCCGCGGACGCACCGTCCCTATGATTTCCGACAGACTTCCTCTGAAACGGCCGTCGACGACAAGTACCTCCGGACTCACGTCGCCGCCACTCCCCTCGCCTGCCAGCATAAGGCCGCACACCGTAGTGTCGCGCGGAAAGACTCCGCACACCTCCGCCGTATCGGCGCCATACGCCGCGAAGAGCCTCCACGCCCGCGTCACAGCATAGTCGCGTCCGCGCGTCGGCCACACCTCCGCCTTTCCGCGGACGAGAAAGCATATGTCCGTACCGGCTGATGAGCCGTCGATGAGCACTGACCGTCGCTCGGGACGCCGGTCACATGCCGACAGCAGCAGACATACAGCCATCACCGACAGGGGCACTATCCTCGGTCGGCGCCCGTGCACCACCCACACGCATGCCGCCGCAGCACCGGTCATGAACACAAGCGTCAGCACATCAGGCTCCAGAGTCAGCGACACCTGTCCTGCCCAACGCGCGAAAACATCCGCAAGGCCCGACATGAAGTCGTACAGGCTGTCGCAAAGCCGGAAAAGCCATCCCGCAGGCAGTCCTGCCCAATAC
>CAMWZB010000138.1 GCA_947178655.1 uncultured Porphyromonadaceae bacterium | reverse complement strand
GAGCAATAACGCTGCCGGAGTTCGGGGCAGCACAAATCATAGCACTGACAATCGGAGTGCTGTGTCTATTCATCTCAGGTTTTGTGAGCGGAAGCGAGATGGCATTTTTCTCGCTGACGCCCTCACAGTGCGAGGAGCTTGACGAAACTCCCAAAGGGGCGGACATACGCCGTCTACTGAGGAATCCTCAGCGTCTTTTGGCGACGATTCTGATAGCGAACAATCTTGTCAATGTAACGATAGTGGTGCTGTGCAACTTCGCCCTCGGTCCAATCTTTGAAGGAATGGGCGCAGTGGCGAGTTTCATACTTCAGACGGTGCTGCTGACGTTTCTGATCCTTCTGTTCGGAGAAATCATCCCTAAGTTATACGCCAATACGAACAACTCGGGCTGGGCCCGAGTGTCGATCGGCGGCATCAAGTTCATCGCACGAGTACTCGGTCCCTTGGCCGGTCTTTTAGTGAAGACCGGAACAGTGGTGAAGCATGTCGTGGCCAAGGAGTCGCACGAAATCTCGGCGTCGGAGCTCTCACGAGCACTTGAGCTGACAGATGCGACACCCGGCGATGACAAGGAGATGCTCGAGGGCATACTAAAGTTCGGCGACACGAGCGCCTCGGAAATCATGACACCACGCGTCGAGATGACGGCACTTGAGATGTCGATGACGTTCGACGATGTGATGAAGGTGGTTCTTGAGAGCGGTTATTCGCGAATGCCAGCATACAAGGAAACCCAGGATGACATACAGGGAATACTCTACTCTCGCGACCTTCTGCCATACATCGGCAAAACGGCGTCGTCGGACTTCGCATGGCAGAGTCTTCTGCGCGATGCGTACTTCGTGCCCGAGTCGCGTCAAATCGATGATCTTCTTGAGGATTTCCGAAAACTTAAAATCCATATGGCCATTGTAGTGGACGAATACGGGTGCACGCAGGGCGTGGTGACTCTTGAGGATGTTCTTGAGGAAATCGTCGGGGATATCGACGATGAGTACGATGAGCCCGACACGACATTCAAGCGTCTCCGAGACGACACTTATATCTTCGAGGGCCGGACACCGCTGACAGATTTCTTCCGCATCACGGAGCAGAATCCTGACGAGTACGAGGCCGTGACGCAGGATGTGGAGACTCTCGCCGGAATGCTTCTGGCAGTGAAGGGAGACTTTCCGAAAGAGAAGGAGCCCCTGGTGTACGGCCGGTGCCGCTTTCTGATTCTTGAGATGAGCGATCACCGCATCACAGAGGTTCGCGTCAAGGTCATGCCTGATATTCAGGAGTTATGAAGCGTCTGTGTCCACTCATACTCTCAGCGGTATTTCTAACGGGGTGTACGGAGGGGCGACTGACACCGACGCCCAAACGGCATGCTTATCCGCGGGCTGCAGTGCTTCCGGACTCGACGAAACGAGTGGAAGTGGCCGGAGTCGGCGTGACTCTTAACGCAACGGCCAGCGTCGAGCGCCCCGATAGCGGCTGGCTTGACGCGCGGTACGGTGGTCAGGGGGCGACTCTGCACCTGTCGGTCGTGCACGCTCCTACGGCGGATGCACTTGACAAGGCAGTGGCAAACCGCCAGCAGCGCATCAATCTGAATATCGGGGAGAGTGGAGCCGAGACTCGATACTTCGAGTCGGCGTCGGGATTCGAGTGTCTTCTGATAGTGACTACCGATGTGTGTATGACGCCTGTGCAGGTGCTCGCAAAGGGCCCGGGGAATACTCTGGTGAGCGGAGCATTCGTATTTGACGGGACCGTTGAGAGTCTTGATTCGATCCGCCCTGTGGTGCAAGAGCTGGAGGGAGAGGGTCAAAGGATACTTGAGTCGCTGTCGACAGAGTCGAGAGACATCAGGAACAAAAGGAGTCGGGCAGAAAATATGCGAATCCTGGGAGATGAAGGGGATTGACAGCTTTGCACATCGCGTATATGTGACGTCGCTCGGGGATGGCGCGTCGCGCGCAGGTCGCGCCGAGCGCGAGGAGGCCGGAGTGAACAGGCTGCTCTGCGAGGTGTTCGGGCCGGAGTCGGAACGACGACATGATGCGTCGGGCCGTCCGTGGCTGTATGTGTCCGGCAAGAGGCAGGATGTGAATATATCCATCAGTCACAGCCGGCGTCATGCGGTGCTTGCAGTGGCACCGTCAGGGGTCGACATCGGTGTTGATGTGGAGGAATGGCGCGAGCAGCTGACCCGAGTCGCTCCACGTGTGCTATCGCCTGAGGAGCTGTCGGAGTATGGCAGTTCGGCTGACGGTCTGCTGCGTGGCTGGACGCTCAAAGAGGCTCTGTACAAGGCGTCGCGTCATCTTCTGCACCGAGAGCCGGAGTTCGCTTCGCAGCTTGTTCTTCCGCTGGGGGGACGGGATGCGTGTGTGCTCGAGGGGGGTGATGCGCGGGAGTTTTCGTCACAGACTGTGGTTGAAGACGGAGTGTGCATAGCACTGGTGTGGCGGACGACAGGTACATAGGACAGCATATAAAGATATAAGCCGGGCCATATGTCAAGATCATGAATTCTGACACATGGCCCGGCTTTTTGCAGGCAAATATGTTTTCAGTCGGCAGGGATGAATGTCACGGCCTGACCTCCAGAGGGATTCATTTCTATCGTAAGGGTATCGGACGATGTTACCTGACGGCGGATTATATCTATATCCTCGGGGTTGTCGGAACCCGGCTTGTCGGCATAGATTACGGCGTTATAGGTAACGCCTTTGTCGAGGAAGGATAGCGGCTGTGTGAGTGTGCGGCCTTCAAGACCAGTTCCGGCTCCGAGATAGAAACGGTCGCCGGCAGCACGCATCACCACGATGTATTCTCCGATTTCGCCCTGCAAGGCTTCAGACCGGTCACAATCGGCATTGAAGTCGCGGAAGAAACCGAAGGCCTCATTGCCCTGATAGTTTTCCATAAGGTCGGCCGCCATCTGCAATGGCGAATATATGATCACCCAGTTCGCTATCTGACGAGCAAGAGTAGTCTTGATGCAGCAGTGGGCATTGGGGCCATTCCATTCAATCCGTCCTTTGTCGGCTTTGGCTGTGGAATAGTCAATGTCGAAAATTCCCGGGGTATAGTCCATCGGGCCGGAGAGAAGGCGAACAAAGGGGAGTGTTGTCAGATAGGCAGCATCGTTGCCCTCAGACCACGCGTTCCACTCCATGCCTCGCGCACCCTCACGGGTCATCATATTGGGCCATGTGCGGCGTATGCCGGTCTCTTTAATCGGCTCATGAACATCGAGCATTATCCGGTATTTAGCAGCAGTCTCGACAACTTTCTGATAATGTCGCACTCCATATTGAGAGTGATGCAGGTAGCCATCTTTGAAACCGCCGGCATATCCGGTCTTTACGGTGTGCACACCGATCGATTGATAATATGCGAATGCGCTGTCGAGTACCGCTTCATATTCGGGGATGTTGCCTCCGGTCTCGTTGTGCATCCACAGTTCGATGCCACGGGCGGCTGCATAGGCGGCGATGCTGTCGATATCGAAATCATCATAGGCTTTGAGATAATCGAAATGCTGGTTTCCGCCCCAGTTTTCCCAACCTTCGTTCCACCCTTCGAAAAGGACACCCTGAAGGTTGTTGTCGGCGGCGAAATCAATATATCGGATGGCGTTTTCGGTTGTGGCGCCATGTCGCGGCCCCATAGTCCAGGTCTGGGTGCCGAGGTGCATTCCCCACCAGACTCCGGCATATTTCTGAGGCTTGATCCATGAAGTATCGTCAATCTTAGACGGTTCGTTCAGGTTAAGAATCATGGCTGAATTTATCAGGTCGACAGCCTTTGAGCCAATCTGAATCGTGCGCCACGGAGTGGTGAATGCGGAAGGAAGATATGCCTTCACGCCGTCGGGAAGAGGAGCGAGGTCGGCTTTCAAAGGAGTGCCAACAGAATCGCGTCGCAGCACCATTTCGGGATAATCGTATAGAGCCGCCTCATGCACAGAACCATAG
>CAMWZB010000137.1 GCA_947178655.1 uncultured Porphyromonadaceae bacterium | reverse complement strand
GGGGGAGCAAGGCGGGCTGCCAGAATCTCGGCGCTGCCGACAGGTTCTTTGCCCAGGCGGTTGATGACCGAATTTCCCATGAATTTGTCGATGGCCATGCCGTAATACTCGCGGCCGCGGCGCAGGGCGCGGGCTTCAATGGTCATGGCCTGGAAGGCGAAGCGCTCGGCAGTGGCTCCTGCAGTTCGCTCAAGGTCGTTGAGCAGATTGATGGCTCCGATCATCTTGCCTGCCGTGTAGGGGCTCAGAAGGTTGAAATTGATGGAGTCGAGTTTGTCAGGGTCGGTGCGTTTGTCGCGTCGCGGCCACTTCTGGGCGTCGCGGATGGTGCCTACGCTGCGGAGATTCACGCCGGGGACGAGGAATGATTCGTTGCGGCTCTCGATTAGGTATGAGAAGGGCAGGCGAGAAGTGTCAGGGTGATTCACATGTCGGCCCATCACAAGCGAGAATGCGCCGATGCGGGCAGGCCACAGTATGTAGGAGTCGCTGGTAGTCTTGGAGCCGCGTTCCACTACGCCCTGGTGAATGGGGCCGAGTTTATACATGTGGTTGCTCTGGTTCGAGCCGGAGCCTGCATTCAGGAAGGAGAACATGCCGGCTATCAGGAGGCTCGATTTGTGCATTGTCACGGTGTACGGGCCACCGAAGATTGCGGCAGCCTCGCCGTTTTCACAGGCGCAGTTGGCGAAGAAGAGCGAGTCATGCGCCGAGTAGAGATGCGACAGCGCTGACGCCTGTCCTACGAAGCAGTGGTGCACCACGGCTCCGTCGTCCACGCGGCTGCCTGATGCGAATACGAATCCTTCGGCTATAACGTCGCGTCCGACAGTCACGGGAGCTGCTTTCGACCCTGTGATTGTGCCGTCTTTCAGACGAGTGGCGCCTTTTACGTGTGCGTATGCGCCGATGCGAACGTTGGTGATGGTTCCGCAGTTGGTTATCTCGGCATGCTCGCCTACGGTGCCGCGCTGTCCGAAGAATGAGTCGGCGTGCACTTTGACCATCGTCACGAGCCGTTCGACCAGTTCTCGGTTGTGGCGGTACATGGCTATGAGGTAAGCTGTCTGAGCCGACATGCGTTCATAGATAGGCACTTCGCGGCCGCCGGTTTCGTTCAGCACGGATACTTCCGTGCCGATGCCGAATGTGGAGTCGAGTGTGCATACAAGGCTGTCGATGTTGTCGATGTAGACTCCGTCGGCGATGTCGTAGTTGGCGATGTAATTGGCTACGTAGCGGATGAAAACGTCGTTGCCCACAGTGACGTTGTGGAGAGTCACGTTCGTCAGCGAAGAGTGACGCTCGAGGCCGCCGGGACGGTGGAATGTACCTGCGAGGCGACCCAGGCGTACGTCGCCCGAGAATTCTACATTGGTCAGTCGAGAGCAGTCGAAGTCGCCTTCGGGCACTTCCACACGGCTCCAGTCTTTGCTCGTGCAGCCGCGAGCCTCGAGTTTTGCGATTTCGTCAGAAGTAAGACTGCGGTGTTTGGTGATTTCAGTCATAAGGAATAATGATATGAGGAATAGAAAGGGAAAGAAATGATTGTACCCTGTGTATTATGATGAATATATGTTATTTTCGGAGGACATACTTCAGCATGGCCCATCCGCAGAACAGCTGCACGAGCATTCCGGGTATGCCGATGCGGAAGTCCTGTGCGGCGAGATAGAAATCGCTCTTCAGTGCCCATTCGAACAGAGTGCCTGTCATCTGATAGCCAAGTATAACAGCGGTCAGAAGCATGAGCGACACGCGTCCGGAGCGGCGGGCGGTGAAGGCAGCGATTCCGGCGAGCAGCACGGACTTGATGAGGATGGCCGGGAGTGCGGCTGCGGCGGGCATGCCGAACAGCAGACAGTTCGCTGCAGGCGAGGCCAGCGCAGTGAAAAGACCGGCTGCAAAACCGTATTTGTATGCCGCCAGAAGTGTGAAGAAGTATATCGGCAGCCATGTGGGGCCGCCCATGTGCATGGTGTGGCACAGTTGGGGAAGTACTATGTTTCCGGCTACGAAGGCAAGAGCGATGAGGTAAGTGCGGATTGCGGAAAAATCAAGGGAATAGAGCTTTACGGAAGTAGTCATATCTTTTGCTGGGTGTTTCGTTCGATGAACTCAGTTATCATAGGCAGGCATTCGGCGGCGGTGCGGCAGTCCAGGCATAGGCTCTCCACGGGGCACATCCCGTCGCCGCGGCGGTTCCGGATGTGTGGCACCTTACGGTCATAGGACACGCTCATGTCGCTTTGAGCGAGTAGTTCGAGAGCGCTTTCGCTTATCACACCGGTGTGCATTTCGGCTACGCCGCCGAGCATCATCAGGGCGGCAGCGCCTTTGCCTGTCACTTTGTCTGCCACCGATGCGCCGCGCAGCAGTTCGGGCTGCTCGGTCAGCAGGCTGTAGAGGTCAGCCACTCCGCGCCGGGTGAATGTGCGGACGGAGCCGCCGGCTGCTACTGCAAGCGTGTGGGAGCCGGAGCGGAGCACTTCTACAAGATTTGCAAGCACAGGCGAGAGTGTCATTAACTATTGAATACGAGTTTTTAATATATTTTAAAATTAATAGCACCGTGAACGCTTTTCTTTGCATTCACGGCGCAAAATTAATAAAAATCGGCGATATGTTGTATAATATGTCTACTCTTTGTGTGACATTCTGTGAAAATTGCGGTCACCACATAGGAGTGAATCCGTCCGACTCCTTCAGCAGTCCGTTGACGCAGCCGGTGGCCTCGATATTGGCAGTGGTGTCAAGTTTGAGGATGGGAGCTCCGGGATTAAGACGCAGGCGTCCCAGATCGATCCACATGTCGCCGGTCGACTGAGTGAACTTGATGTAGTACTTGCCTGTGCCGATATCGGCCACTGAGCGCCACTGCGTCGATGACACGTTCGGCTCGCCGGGGAGCTCATAGCCGTATGGTACGCTGACCACACCCATGATGCTTTCGATGCAGCCTAATGCATCGGCATAGCCGAAGTCCTTGGGCACGTGATTGATGAAGTAGGATGCACGGACAAAGCGGTCGGCGCTCCGCACTGTGCCGGGCAGCATGTACTTGCCTCCGACACCTTCCCAGTACTCGTTGATGGCAAGCATCTTGTCGAAAGTGGGGTCGTTGGTCAGTACGGTGTATTGCGCTCCGCGGTACAGTTTGAGCTTTCCGTCAGTATATTCCATCACCAGCGTATCGCCCGAGCGGTCGGTCAGCGCCCAGTGCAGAGTCGAGGCGGTGCCGCCGTCGAATGCCTGTCCGAAGATGGCGAATTCGTTGTCCTGAAGCCATGAGTATGCTTCGTCGACAGTGGCAAAGTTGTCAATGAAATAGCTGATGAGCATGGCAAGGCTCATTACCGGAGTGTTTCCGCTGCCGGTGGCAGTCTTGTAGACCGTACCCTTGCAGAAGAGTCCGTTCATCACCAGGCCGGCCTCGTTCATGCCTTCGGTCACGCCGCCGTCATATCCGACGGCTATCACGGTGCCGTATTTCGATGTCCACTCCAGGCAAGGAGCCGAGGGCATCGATGTCTTGCGTATACCCTGCGGATACACATACAGATTTGTCGGAATAGGCGTACGCCAGTCGAGCGTGCGTCCTACCATGATGATGTCTGTGTCGCCTTTGTACACTACTCGGGAGCAGGCGTCAGACTGGAATGCTGAACTGATGGCCATGGCTGTGGTTGCTGCGATGATAGCGAAGTTTCTCATAAATGACAGTACTTTATTAATTAAACAATCAGTGCTGCTGTTGGTTCGACGGTTAATAACCATAAATTAAATATGTGCAGACAGATTTTTCTGCATATCGGTACGTCGTGATGAAATTTTCGCTAAATTTGCCACACAAAACTGTTTTATATGAGATACGAGTACGATTATCTTGTTATAGGCTCGGGCATCGCCGGAATGAGCTTTGCCCTGAAAGTAGCCCGCGAGGGTGTGCGAGTGGCATTGGTATGCAAGACCTCTCTTGATGAAGCGAATACAGCTCTGGCACAGGGTGGCGT
>CAMWZB010000136.1 GCA_947178655.1 uncultured Porphyromonadaceae bacterium | reverse complement strand
TACGGCGACCCTCAGTACGTGAACATCGGATACGGATGGCGCAACAGTTTCACGAGCAATCCTCCCGAAGTGCCCGTCGAGGACAACCACGTAGGCTCATACCGCCGCGAGTTCAAGATTCCCGCCGACTGGAAGGGCAAGGAAATCTTCGCCCACTTCGGCTCTGTCACCTCGAATATCTACCTGTGGGTCAATGGCCGCTTCGTTGGCTACAGCGAGGACAGCAAGCTCGAGGCGGAGTTCGACATCACACCCTATGTGACGCCGGGCAAGGAGAACCTCATCGCGTTTCAGGTGTTCCGCTGGTGCGACGGCTCGTACTTCGAGGACCAGGACTTCTTCCGCTTCTGCGGTGTAGGCCGTGACTGCTACCTCTATGCGCGCAACCGCAACCGGGTAGCCGACATCCGCGTGACCCCCGACCTTGACGAGACATACACTGACGGCAAACTCAACGTCGACCTCACGCTCAAGGGCTCGGGCAAGGTCAATATCGAACTTCTCGACGCCGAAGGCAAGACCGTGGCGACAGCCCGCACGGCCAAGACAGGCCGCATCGTCATCGATGTCAAGAACCCGCACAAGTGGTCGGCCGAGGCCCCTTATCTGTACAAACTCATCGCCACGATGGAAGGCTCGGACGAAGTCGTGCCTGTGAATGTCGGTTTCCGCAAGATTGAGCTTGCCGGCAATCAGGTGCTCGTCAATGGTCAGCCCGTGCTCTTCAAAGGCGCCGACCGCCACGAACTCGACCCCGACGGCGGATATGTGGTGTCGCCCGAGCGCATGGAGCAGGACGCTGCCATCATGAAGCGCATGAACATCAACGCCGTGCGCACATGCCACTATCCCGACGACCCCTACTGGTATGACCTCTGCGACCGTTACGGTCTTTATCTCGTGGCCGAGGCCAATCTCGAGAGCCACGGTATGGGCTACGAAGAAAAGACCCTCGCAATCCGTCCCGACTTCAAGCAGATGCACCTCGAGCGCAACCGCCGTCATGTGGCACGCAACTTCAACTATCCCTCGATCATCTTCTGGTCGATGGGCAACGAAGCCGGCGACGGCGAGAACTTCGCCGAAGTCTACAAGGACATAAAGGCCACCGACTCTTCGCGCCCCGTGCAGTACGAGCGCGCCGGACGCAATGACCATACCGACATCTTCTGCCCGATGTACTATGACTACGAGCATTGTCGGAAGTACTCGGAGAATCCCTCCGGAAAGCCCCTCATCCAGTGTGAGTACGCTCATGCGATGGGCAACTCGGGCGGCGGCTTCAAGGAATACTGGGACCTCATCCGCAAGTATCCGGCTTATCAGGGCGGCTTCATCTGGGACTTTGTCGACCAGAGCATCCGCTGGAAGGGCAAGGACGGTGTCGAGATTTATGCTTATGGCGGCGACTTCAACCGCTTCGACGCGTCGGACAACAACTTCTGCGACAATGGCCTCATCAGCCCTGACCGCGTCCTCAATCCCCACGCCTACGAGGTAGTTTATTACTATCAGAACATCTGGACCCGTCCGCAGGACCTCGCCAACGGTATCGTCAGCGTATACAACGAGAACTTCTTCCGTCCGCTCGACTACGTGGTCATGGACTGGGAGGTGGTCCGCAATGGACTTCCGGTGGCTTCCGGCCGTGTCGACGGTCTGGCGACAGCACCTCAGAAAACTGAATCGGTGAAGCTCCCCCTTCCCGCAGTCAGCGATGACGCGGAGTATATGCTGAATGTCCGCTACTCGCTGCGCAATGCCGAAGGCCTTCTTCCCGCCGGAACTGTCGTGGCTTACGACCAGCTTCCGCTCACAGGTCCTGTCAAGCCTGACATGACCATCGCCAATGTCGCTCAGCCCAATACGGCGGTCATCGAGCCTCAGGTCATCGACAATCAGGCAAATGCGATGATTGTGCGCGGAGAGAACTTCTCGGTTGAGTTCGACCGCCGCTCCGGTTTCATGAACCGCTACGAGGTAGGCGGCACTCAGATGATAGAGCAGGGCGCAGAGCTGACACCGAGTTTCTGGCGTGCTCCCACTGACAATGACATGGGTGCGAATCTTCAGAATAAGTTCGCCGTATGGCGTAATCCCGAGTTCAAGCTCAAGTCACTCAAGTCGGAGCGCACTGCCGACGGTATGATTTCTGTCACTGCCGACTACGATGTGCCCGCAGTCAAGGCCGCACTCACACTCTCGTACCTGATCAACAACGTGGGCGAGGTCCGTGTGACCGAGGCTCTCAAGGCCACCGCAGGCGCCGACGTAGCACCCTTGTTCCGCTTCGGCATGCAGATGCGTATGCCTCTTTCGTTCAGTCAGATCGAGTACTATGGCCGCGGTCCTGTCGAGAACTACTCCGACCGCAAGGACAGCCAGCCTGTCGGACTCTATCGCCAGACTGTTGCAGACCAGTTCTATCCCTACATCCGTCCTCAGGAGACCGGCACCAAGAGCGACCTCCGCTGGTGGAAGCAGCTCAACGCCGGCGGAACAGGTCTGGAGTTCGTTGCCGATGCTCCATTCTCCGCTTCGGCTCTCAACTACACCGTGGAGAGCCTCGACGACGGCACAGAGAAGCATCAGCGCCACTCTCCCGAAGTCGACAAGGCGCCATTCACAAACGTCCTCATCGACAAGGTTCAGATGGGTCTCGGCTGTGTAGACAGCTGGGGATCGATACCTCAGAAACAGTATATGCTCCCTTACGGCGACTATACCTTCACGTTCATCATGAAACCTGTTAAGAATCAGGGATTCGCATTCTGATAGCGGCAGTTCTCTGACCGAATGTTTTCCGGCCACGGCGTGTTTATGCGCTGTGGCCGCTTTCGTTTTGTTGCGATTTGCGAACAAAAATTAAAAACGGCGTGTTATATCTTCAAAAAAGAAAAAATACGTCAAACAAAACTACTCTCAACAGAAATGAAAACGAAAGCATTATTCACCACCGCTGCTTGTTGCGCGCTTTTGGTGCCGGCCTTCAGTGCCAATGCCCAGGACGAAACCGTTGTAGTGGACGAAACTGCCATCATTACAGACGTTCCCTGCAAGACTCACTACTACGTAGATAAGAAAGACAACTGGTTCATCCAGCTCGGAGCCGGATTTGCTGTGCCATTCGTCGAAGGACGAACCGAACAGGGGCATCGCGAAGGTCATCTCACGATGAATTACAATGCCGGCTTCGGCAAGTGGTTCTCCCCGTATATGGGATGGCGAATCGTGTTCAATGGAGGTCCTCTCCATGCCGAACGCGAAGGCCAGATGGATAAATTCAATTACGTCGGAGCGAATCTCGACTTCATGTGGGATATGTTCAATTCGCTCGGCGGCGTCAACAGCAAGCGTGTGTTCTCGGTCATACCATTCGTAGGTCTTGGCGGAACCTATACATGGAAGTTCCGTCCCTCGGGCACCGACATGGGCCGCGACGGTCACGTCCGCAGTAACCAGTGGACGCTCCCCGTATCGGCAGGTATCCAGCTCCGCTTCCGTCTGTGCAAGTATGTCGACTTCTTCACTGAAGCACGCGGATCATTCTACGGTGACAACTTCAACAACATCACCGAAGGCCATCCCGTAGACATCAACGTCACTCTCAATGGCGGCTTCACCATCACATTCGGTGGCCGCGACTATCAGCAGTACAATCCCTGCGACTATCTCGGATATATCGACAACCTGAACGGTCAGGTCAACGAACTCCGTGGCGCTCTGGCCACAACGTCGGCAGCCCTTGCCGTGGCCGAGTCTCAGCTCCCGTGTCCTGAAGTGACCGAGGTCACCGAAGTTCAGGAAACTGTCGAAGTGCCCCTCATGGCCACTGTACGGTTCTCTCTCAACTCTGCCAAGATCACTCCTATGGAGAAAGTCAACGTCTACAACGTGGCTGAATGGATGAAGGCCAATCCCGAACAGAATGTCGAGATTCAGGGCTATGCCGACAAGGACACCGGCACATCGGCTTACAACATGGGTCTCTCCAAGCGCCGTGCCCAGGCTGTCTATGAC
>CAMWZB010000135.1 GCA_947178655.1 uncultured Porphyromonadaceae bacterium | reverse complement strand
CTGAATATCCACTTGATGACGAACATTGAGAGGATGATGCCGACTACGCCGAGGGGGTATGCGGCTGCGTAACCGCTTGCCATTGTGTTGGCAGCGTCGGGCGTCTCGGTAATCGTAGTGATGGCCTGCTGAGCTGCAGCGAGACCGGGGGTGTTGGTGACGGCACCGCTCATGACACCGACGAGAGCGACGATGTCGTGTACGTTTCCGAAGAAGTATACACCGAGTACGATGGCTACGTTGAGTGCGATGCACAGAACGGCAAGCATGTTCAGCTTTATGCCTCCTTGCTTGAATGAAGAGAAGAATGCGGGGCCGACCTGTAGGCCGATAGAGAAAATAAAGAGGATAAGGCCGAGCTCGCGAACAAACTTAAGAATGTTGGAGTCGACGATGTATCCCAAATGGCCCAGCAGGATGCCGACGAACAGGACGAATGTCACGCCGAGCGATACTCCGAAGATCTTGACCTTGCCGATGAATATACCGGCAGCGATGACAAAGGAGTACAGCACCAGGGTAGACGCGATAGACGTCTGCCCCGGGATGAATAAACTCGCAATTGAATCCATTGAAAAACCTTATAACAATAAAAAAACAGACATTTGGGACAGCGATTAAGAGCTGTCACCGAATTCGGGTGCAAAGGTACGGAATTTTTAACGTATATAAAAATTCGGGTGGGGTCAATTTTGAGAATAATCAAACCTTTTGGAGATGGCTTTTGTTGTAAATGGTGCAGGCGGCCGTCGGGCCTCAGGCAAAACGTAGCGACGGCAACGTTTCAATGTTTATTTTAAAAATTATGTTAAATTATTTGCAGTTTCACACTGAAGGGTTACCTTTGTAAGGTCGAAACAGCGAAATAGACTTGATTATTAAGTATGAAAAAGACAATCATTGCGGCCGGTGTGCTTGCAGCCATAGGAGCCGCCACGACATCGGCTCAGGTAATTGAGCGTCCCGGTTTTTTCGACAATTGGTCAATCGGCCTTGACGGCGGTGTCACCACCCCGATGAGCCATCATGCGTTTTTCGGCTCGATGCGCGGTGTGGCCGGTCTTCATGTAGCGAAGCAGATCACTCCGGTGTTCGGCATCGGCGCCGAGAGCTATTTCGGCGTCAACACGTCGTCGTGGAAGGGTCGAGTTCACAGCAGCACGGCATTTGACAATTCGTATGTAGGTGTCTACGGCACGGTTGATCTGTTCAATCTCTTCGGAGGGTATCAGTGTGCCACCCGCCCGTTCACCATCGAGGCTACCGCGGGCGCCGGCTGGGGTCACGACTATTATGCCAAGAGCGACGGTGTGGATGACTGGAACTACTTCATGACCAAGGCCGGTCTTAACTTCAACTTCAATGTGAATGACAATCTGACGCTGTCGGTGAAGCCTTCGGTGGCGTGGAATATGAACGGAGACTTCGACCAGAGTGCAACGGCATATGACATCAACAAGGCAACGTTCAACCTGATGGCAGGCGTGAGCTATCGCTTCGGAGAGGGCTTCGAATGCGTGCGGCCTTACAATGCCGCAGAGGTTGACGCTCTGAACGCCGAGGTGAACGCGCTGCGCACTGCTGTGGCCGCACAGGCAGCAGCGGCAGATGCCGCCGCACTTGACGCCGCCGCGATGGCCGCCGCGCTTGATTCGTGCATGAACCGCCAGCCCCAGGTGGTGAAGGAGGTTTCGAACCAGTACAATTCGGTACGTTTCGTCTTCTTCCGTATCGGGTCGTCGACAATCACGGCAGACCAGATGCCTAATGTAGAGATGATAGCGGACTATATGAAGAATCATCCTCAGTCGAAGGTTGTCATCAAGGGTTATGCGTCGAAGGACGGTAATCTTGACTTCAACATCAAGCTGGCCGAACGCCGCGCCGAATCAGTGAAGACCGCTCTTGTGAAGAGATACAAGATCGCGGCATCGCGCATCACGGCAGAGGGCGAGGGCATCGGCAACATGTTCGAAGAGGAATCGTGGAACCGTGTAAGCATCTGCACACTTGAGACAGAATAGATAACTAAGAAGCACTGACATATGACCGCAGCCATTCCGCTCCAGGCGGTGAGGCTGCGGCCTTTTTCGCTAAATAACCAAATACTTAACCAACATCAATCAAAGAAACAATCATGAATGATCTCTGGCTAAACATCATCGGCTACTCGGCCTCCATCTGTATGATCCTGGGCTATCTGCCGCAGGCAATAGTGACGATGCGCACGCGCAATACTGACGGGATAGCGCTTCCGACGTTCTGCATGCTCGGCATCGGGTCGGTACTTTTCGTCATCCAGGGTTTAATGCTGGGCAACTGGCCACTTGTGCTGACGAACGTCATCACGACTGTGTGCTCGGTGATAATCTTCGGGATGAAGATCTACAATGACTACCTGAAACCGAAGAAGAAGTAGGCTCGTGGCAGGCTAAAAAGGTGCGCCGAGGTGCTGAATTGTTAAAAAAGGTGCACTTATACCTTTTTATAAAAGGATTTTGACTAATTTTGCCGATTGAAACTGAAAGCACAGATTTATGAGCAGTCCAAAAAACCTTGTCATCGTCGAATCACCGGCCAAAGCAAAAACTATCGAGAAGTTTCTCGGTAGTGATTATCGCGTGATGTCGAGCTACGGCCATATCCGAGATCTGAAGAAGAAATCGTTCAGCATCGATGTTGACCACGGCTTTTCACCCATATATGAAATCCCCGACGACAAGTCGGCTCTTGTAAGCGAACTAAAGAAGGCTGCTGCATCGGCAGATACAGTCTGGCTTGCGTCTGATGAGGACCGCGAGGGAGAGGCTATCGCGTGGCATCTTTACGAGGTTCTGTCTCTAAAGCCCGAGAATACTCGTCGAATAGTATTCCACGAAATCACGAAGAAGGCCATACTAAATGCAATCGCACATCCGCGAGATATCGACCTTGCGAGGGTTGACGCCCAGCAGGCCCGTCGAGTGCTTGACCGTATCGTAGGGTTCGAGCTGTCACCGGTGCTCTGGAAGAGGCTTAAGCCTGCGCTGTCGGCCGGCCGCGTTCAGTCGGTGGCCGTGCGTCTGATAGTGGAGCGCGAGAATGAGATAGCGTCGTTCGAGAGCAAGCCTTACTTCCGTGTAGTGGGGTGGTTCACGCCTGAAGGTTCGACGACGAGTTTCCGCGGCGAGCTGACCAAGCGTCTTGACTCGGAGGCTGAGGCAGCGTCGCTGCTCAAGGCGTGCCGTGCGACGACGTTCACGGTTAGGTCGGTGGCGGTGAAGCCGTTGAAGAAGAGTCCGGCGCCGCCGTTCACGACATCGACTCTTCAGCAGGAGGCCGCGCGGAAGCTGGGCTTCTCGGTGTCGCAGACGATGATGGTGGCCCAGCATCTCTATGAGAACGGTCACATAACATATATGCGAACGGACTCTCTGAATCTGTCGGATGAGGCTGTCGGCGCGATTTCGGCGCAAATCAAGGATTCGCTCGGCGAGGAGTATCTGCATGTGCGAAAGTTCCACACGTCGTCGAAGGGAGCGCAGGAAGCGCACGAGGCTATCCGCCCGACTTATGTCGACAAGGCTGTCATCGAAGATGCGACGGCTCAGGAGCAGAAGCTGTACACGCTTATCCGTCAGCGGGCCATAGCGTCGCAGATGTCTGACGCCCGCATCAAAAAGACTACAGTGGAAATCAGCGCCGGAAGTGATATTCCGGCATTCACGGCGACGGGAGAGGTCATCGAGTTCGAGGGCTTCCTCCGTATGTACTCCGAAGTGCATGATGATGACAGTTCGGATGAAGGAGTGACTCCGATTCTGCCTGCGCTGTCGGAAGGCGACAGTGTCGCTCTTGGAGGCGCAGAGGCAACGGAGCGATTCACACAGCATCCGCCCCGTTACACGGAGGCGTCGCTTGTGAACAAGATGGAGGAGCTTGGCATCGGTCGTCCGTCGACTTATGCACCGACTATCTCGACTATCCAGCAGCGCGGCTATGTGGAGCGCGGAGAGAATGACGGGACACCTCGCGAGTACACTACCC
>CAMWZB010000134.1 GCA_947178655.1 uncultured Porphyromonadaceae bacterium | reverse complement strand
CTACCTCGACGGCGCCAAATTCACCGCTGCAAGCCAGCTCTCCGAAGGCGCTGAAGTTGTCGTAAAAGGCAAGCTCGTCAACTACAAGGGCAACACACCCCAGTTCGCTCAGGGCAGCGAACTCGTCAGCTACAAGTACGACGGCGAAGTAGAGCCCGACAAGACCCTCGGCACTGAAGACGCTCCCGCCACTGTATCCGAAGCACTTGCCGCCGCTCAGGCTCTTACCGCTGACGAATCCATCACAACTGCCTACACCATCGGCACCGTGAAAGAAATCAAGGACCTCAGCACTTCATTCGGCAATGCCACATACACCATCACCGACGGCACCTCCGACCTCTCCGTATACCGCGGATACAGCCTCGGCGGCGTAAAGTTCACCAGCGAAGACGAACTCTCTGTCGGCGACGTTGTAGTCCTCAAAGGCACCCTCGTGAACTACATGGGCAACACTCCCCAGTACACCACCGGAAGCTGGATCATCAAGCTCAACGGACAGTCATCAGGCATCATCGGCGCTGAAGCTGCCGACAACGCTCCCGCCGAATACTTCAACCTCCAGGGCGTACGCGTAGCCAACCCCGAAAGCGGCCTCTACATCCGTCGTCAGGGCGGCAAAGCCACCAAAGTATACGTCAAGTAATCATCCTCTGCGATATCTCGGCAAAAGCCGCGGCACCTGTGCCGCGGCTTTTCTTCATCTATACCTTTGCAGCAGTGTCACGGCGCTGTTTACGCTCCATTTAACATATGATTTTGTCAGATGGATAGTTTTTCGTAACTTTGCCGAAGCAAAAAACTTATAAACAATGTCGACAACTGAACGTGAAGTACGTGTGCGGTTCGCACCGTCGCCCACAGGCCCGCTGCACATAGGGGGCGTACGTACGGCCCTGTATAACTACCTCTTTGCCCGCCAGCACGGAGGCAAAATGATACTCCGCATCGAAGACACCGACTCACAGCGATTTGTGCCCGGTGCCGAAGACTATATAAACGAAGCCCTTGCCTGGCTCGGCATTGGCATCGACGAAGGTGTACGCGAAGGAGGCCCCTACGGCCCGTACAAGCAGAGCGAACGCCGCGACATATACCGCGAGCATGTCAAAATGCTCCTCGACGCCGGAAAGGCTTACATCGCTTTCGACACACCGGCCGAACTCGACGCCCGACGCGCCGAAATACCCAACTTCCAGTACGACGCTTCGACCCGCATGTCCATGCGCAATTCGCTCTCTCTTCCGGCTGAAGAAGTCGACCGGCTCATCGCCGACGGCGCTCAGTACGTCGTTCGCTTCCGCATCGAGCCGGGACGCGACGTGGCCGTCGACGACCTCATCCGCGGACGGGTGACCATCAAGAGCGACATCCTCGATGACAAAGTGCTCTACAAGAGCGCCGACGACCTCCCCACATATCACCTCGCCAACATCGTTGACGACCATCTGATGAAAGTATCGCACGTCATCCGAGGCGAAGAATGGCTCCCGTCGGCACCGCTCCACGTCCTTCTGTACGAAGCCTTCGGATGGGCCGACACTGCGCCCGCATTCGTGCACCTGCCGTTGCTCCTGAAGCCTGACGGAAAAGGCAAGCTCAGCAAGCGCGACGGCGACCGGCTCGGATTCCCCGTGTTCCCGCTCGAATGGCTCGACCCCAAAAGCGGCGAAACATCCAGCGGATACCGCGAGTCCGGATATCTGCCCGAAGCCGTAGTCAACTTCCTCGCCCTTTTGGGCTGGAATCCCGGCGACGACACCGAAGTCATGAGCATGGACGAACTCATATCCAAATTCTCCCTCGACCACTGCTCGAAAGCCGGAGCCAAGTTCGCCTTCGAAAAAGGCAAATGGTTCAACCATGAATACCTCATGGCACTTGACGACGCAGTCCTCGCTCAGCTCTTCAAGCCCGTGCTCGAAGCTCACGGCGTGAATACGGCCGACTTCAGCGACGAGTACATCGCACGTGCCGCCGGATTGGTCAAGAGCCGTATCAACTTCGTCAACGACCTCTGGGACAACGCACGTTTCTTCTTCGCAGACCCCGAGGAATACGACCCCAAGGCCGTCAAAAAACGCTGGAGCGCCGACATGCCGGCCATCATGACCGCTCTCGCCGACATCCTCGAAAAAGAACCCGAATTCGGCTCTGCTTCGCTCGAACCGCGCATCATGGCATGGATCAGCGAGAACGGCTACCACCTCGGCAACGTCATGAACGCCTTCCGACTCACTGTCGTGGGTGAGTGCAAGGGACCTCATATGTTTGACATAACCGACCTGCTCGGCCGCGACACCACAGTGCGTCGCATACGCGCAGGCGTCGAACGAATACATCCCGCCGAATGAACCCGGCATACAACGCCGCCATAGCCTGCTACCGTGGAGCCGCCCGAATGGCGGCTCTCGGTTCTAAGAAAGTGCGCCACATGCTCCTCGGACAGCGCGAGACATTCGACCGTCTGGCCAATTTCCGAAGCAAAATGGCGCCCGACGGCTTCGACGTGTGGTTCCATGCCGCATCACTGGGCGAATTCGAGCAGGCCCGGCCTCTTATCGAAGCTCTGCTCGAACATCGGCCCGGCACGAAAATACTCCTGTCGTTCTTCTCGCCCTCAGGCTACGAAGTACGGTGTAACTACGACCCACGCGTGGCTGTGGTATACATGCCTTTCGACCGCCCGGCTCTCGTCAGACGCTTCCTCGACCTGGCCGCGCCGCGCATGGCCATATTCGTCAAGTACGAATTCTGGGGCAACTACCTCACAGAACTGCACTCACGCCGGATTCCCACATACATCATCTCTGCCATATTCCGTCCGGGACAGAGATTCTTCAAACCCTGGGGATGCATGTTCAGACAGATGCTGAACGCTTTCACGCGTCTGTACGTGCAGGACGAAGGCTCCCTGAGCCTTCTCGAAAGCATTGGTGTCACCTCTGTCACCGTAGCCGGAGACACTCGTTTCGACCGCGTCACCACCATCCGCCTCAAAGGACGCGACATACCCGAGATAGAGTGCTTCAAGAGCGCCGCACCGGCTCGGGCCACAATTGTGTTCGGAAGCAGCTGGGAAGACGACGAAAAGCGATATATCCCCTGGCTGGCCGCCCACAAGGATGTCAGAGCGGTCATCGCTCCGCACGAATTCGACAAAGACCGACTCGCAGCCATGCGACGCAACTTAGGTTCGGACTGCACAATGCTGCTGAGCGACTTCCGTCGCATATACGAGAAATCACCTCAGGGAGCCGCCAAAGTCGCCGCTCACCTTCGATTCATCATCGTGGACTGCTTCGGACTTCTGAGCAGCCTCTACCGCTACGCCGACTTCGCATATATCGGCGGCGGATTCGGCAAAAGCATACACAACATCAACGAAGCTGCCGTATATGGCATACCGGTCGTATTCGGACCCACCCACGGCAAATTCAAGGAAGCCGCCGACCTGATAGCCTGCGGAGGAGGATTCTCCGTCGACTCGGCTGAAGCGATCGCACGGATTTTCGACCGCCTCACCGACCGTAGCGAAGCCCGGGATGAAGCCGGACAGGCTGCCGACAGATATATATCGTCGCAGGTAGGTGCTTCGGCAATAATAATGAAAGACATTTTCAACATCAATATATAATTCTCCTCTAATGATTAAAGCTGGTATCTATGGTTCGGCATCGCTGGCCGACCCGGTCAGAAAGCAATTGCTGCGCCTCCTGCTGCGCCACCCCGACGTCGACCTCCGCGCCGTGGCATCTCCTGCAGGCAACACCGTGCCTCTGGCCGAACTGTACCCCGTATACGCCGGAGAGACATCTCTGACCCTCGAAAGAGTGCTCAATCTCGACGGTCTCGACCTCCTCTTCGTCATCGACCAGGAGAACCTCACCCCGGAAATACTCGCAAAAAAGGAATCGGACCCCGATTTCCGCATCATAGTACTCGGATACGCCGACGGATTCCGTGCCGAGCGTCCCGAAGGATGGATCTACGGACTCCCCGAACTGAACCGCAAACCTCTCGTAAGGGGAGCGCATGCCGCATACGGACCCCGAG
>CAMWZB010000133.1 GCA_947178655.1 uncultured Porphyromonadaceae bacterium | reverse complement strand
CTTCGCGCGGGAAGTCGATCCACTCGGGATGTCCGAACTCGTTGCCCATGAAGTTCAGGTAGCCGCCGTTGATGGTGGCGAGAGTGACAAGACGTATCATCTTGTGGAGCGCCATGCCGCGGGCCACATCGGGGTCGTTGTCGTCTACCATCATGTGCCAGTACATCTTGGAGTCAATAAGGCGGAATATGACGGTCTTGTCGCCCACGAGGGCCTGGTCGTGACTCTCGACATAGGATATGGTCTTTTCGTCGGCGCGGCGGTTGGTGAGCTCCCAGAATATGGATGTGGGATGCCAGTCCTCGTCCTTCTTCTCCTTGAGAGTTTTGATCCAATAGTCGGGGATGCCCATAGCCATGCGGTAGTCGAAGCCGATGCCGCCGTCGCGGAAGGGAAGTGCCAGACCGGGCATGCCGCTCATCTCCTCGGCGATGGTGATGGCCGATGGCTTTACGGAGTGGATAAGGATGTTGGCCAGAGTGAGATAGGTGATGGCGTCGGTGTCCTGGCCGCCGTCATAGTAATCGCCATATCCACCGAAAGCCTTGCCCAGACCGTGGTCATAGTAGAGCATGGAGGTGACTCCGTCGAAGCGGAATCCGTCGAAGTGATACTCCTCAAGCCAGTACTTACAGTTGGAGAGCAGGAAGTGCAGCACTTCGTTCTTGCCATAGTCAAAGCAGAGAGAGTCCCAGGCCGGATGCTCGCGACGCGAGGCATCGGAGTGGAAATACTGGCTGACCGAACCGTCGAGGCGTCCGATGCCTTCGTTCTCATTTTTGACCGCATGTGAATGGACTATGTCCATGATGACGGCGATGCCGCGGCTGTGGGCGTCGTCGATGAGTCTCCTGAGGTCATCGGGAGTGCCAAAGCGGCTCGAAGGGGCGAAGAAGTTGGATACATGGTAGCCGAATGAGCCGTAATACGGGTGCTCCTGAATGGCCATAATCTGGATGGCATTGTAGCCGTCGGCGGCGATACGCGGCAGAATTTTCTTGCGGAAGTCGTCATAGCTGCCGACGCTCTCCTCGTTCTGGGCCATGCCTATGTGGCACTCGTAGATGAGAAGCGGAGACACATCGGGCGAGAATGCCTCATCAGTCCACTTGAACTTTCTTGCCGGAGCCCACACTTGGGCCGAGAAGATATGTGTCTGAGGGTCCTGGACGACGCGATCGGCATAGGCCGGAATACGCTCGCCACTGCCCCCGGGCCAGCTGACGCGCATCTTGTACAGCTGTCCGTGGCGTATGGCATCTGTGGGGAGCTTTACTTCCCACACACCTGAGAGTCCTCCGCCGACGCGCTGGAGGCGGTACTGCGGAAGCTCCTTCCAGTCGGAGAAGTCACCGACAAGGCATATGCCTGTGGCGTTGGGAGCCCATTCGCGGAATGTCCATCCGCCGCGCACGCGGTGGAGTCCGAAGTACTTGTGGGCATTGGCGAAGTCGGAGAGAGTGCCGCCTGCGGCAGTGAGCTCGCGCTCCTTGCGTATGACGTCGTTATGACGGCCCTCGATGGCAGCGGCAAAAGGTTCGAGCCAGGGGTCGTTCTTGAGGATATTCAGTTTCTTAGCCATGACAAACAATTTCTAAGTGTGTGTTTTTTTTGGTAGAGTATTCAATTAACTATTTACGTCCGAAATCAGCGGGAATTTCACCCCACTCATCGGTCTTCCATTTCAGAATCGGATTGCGCACCGGTCCGTGCTCTTTAAGCCACAGGTCGGCACGGCGCAGCAGTTCGAGCGTCGGCTGGGTGTCGACATTGGCTGCCAGAGAAGTATGCGAGCCGCCACGCCGAAGCCATGCGAAGGTATTGCGCGAATCGGTGTAGATGGGCGTGCGGGTGTCTCCGGCCTTCTCGAGGAGTGCGGCCAGATGTATCATAGCGAGATACTCGGCTATGTTATTTGTGCCGATAAGCGGCGTGACAGCTCCGACGCGGAACACTTCGGCTCCGTCGATGACCCGCACGGCCCGGTACTCCATACGCCCCGGATTTCCGGAGCAGGCACCGTCGACTGCGATGGCGTCAAGACGGATATCCGGCACCGAACTGTAGTCAGTGTGTCCGTCAATGACGGGAAGAGCCATGCGCCGGCGCCGGTCAGCCTCACGGAGGATGGAACGCATGATGTCGAGCTGATCGGAAGGATTGCCACGATAAGCCTCGACAGCCTCCTCGCGGGTGGCGAATGATTTGTATCTGGCTCCCGGGTAGCCTTTGATCTGGAGCTGGCAGTCGGTCCACGAGTCATAGACTCCGGGCTCGACTCCGACCCATACGGTATAATATCTGTTTTTCTTGACAGCCATTAAGATAATCCGAGGAATAAGTTGACATCGAAGTGCCTGACGCCCAGGAGGCGTGCCACGGCCGAGTCCACACAGCGTCCGAGTATGAAGACGGCACCGTGACGGATGCCGCCGCTGATGCACATGCTGTGTGGATTCATATCACGTGGATTGTCGGCCACGATGTTCTCGTCGAGGGTTGTGATGAAAGCATTTGACAGAGCCATGGCCACTGTGCGCGGCACAGCGTTGCCTGCATTGATATAGCAGAAACGGCCGGGGACCGAAGGGTCGTTGTCGGACGGCGATGCAAGATCCAGATCGACCACCTGAAGAGAAGGGAAAGCCTGCCCGGGATTGCCCGTAAGGTCGAAGCATATGACGCCTCGCTTCATAGAGTCGACAGTGGCGGCATCGATGGTGGCGTCGCGCGAGTCGGTGTCAGTGACAATGACGATGTCGGCCGAACGGAGAGCGCCTGCAAGCACGCGAGGATGGAGACTCGAGCCGATGGCGCCCGGTCCGAGCAGGTCGAGAGCCTTGCGGAGACGGTAGGTGTTGTTGTCGAACATCCTGACGGTGGCTCCCAGACCGATGGCGCTCCGTGCGGCGGCACAGGCTGTCATATTCGAGCCGATGATAGTGACTTCACATGGTACGATACCCGTGACTCCGCCAAGCAGTATGCCCTTGCCGTGTACGGCATCGGCAAGGAGCGACGATGCCACAGCCATGGCGGCGCGTCCGTCAATCTCGCTGAGGATGTCGGCGAACGGTCGATTGCCCTGCTCGTCGGCGATACGCTCGATCGAGATGGTCACGATGCGGCGCTGAAGGAGGACGGCCAGCGCCGCCCGGTCATCGCGCCGTGCCTGGACAAAGGTGAACAGCATGGCGCAGCGACGCAGCTTCAGGGCGTCGGGCACCGACAGCATGGGAAGGTATATGACGATGTCGCATCCCAGAGCCTCGGTGCGAGTACAGATTTCCACTCCACATCGGGCGTAAGCGGCATCCGTGTAGTGGATGCGCTCTGCGGCACCACTCTCCATCAGGACACGAAAACCTCGCTCGACCAGCATGCCAGCCCCTTCAGGCGTGAGCGGGAAGCGGTGGTCTTCAATGCTGTTGACCACGGGCAGACCGATTGTAGTCTTGCGTTTCAGCGTCGATGTGCGCTGCCGCTGTTCGAGGGGTTCGGGAGCTTCCATAATTCTTAATTCTGATTATTGTCCATGAATATCGCGCGGAACCTGTCGACCGACTCTGCTATCTGAGCGGCATCGTCGAGCCTCGAGGCATCGAATACGTGATGCGCCCTGCGATAGTGGACGTCGCGCTTCCGGAGCATTTCCTCGACACATCCGCGCAGAAGGTCAGGGGAGTCTATATATCGGTCGACAAGGGGGCGGCGGCCACGGCCGGCCTCGAGCAGACGGCTGACGATACGGTCGACAGGAGCCGAAAGCAGGATGACCGTCCCGCTACGGAGCATGAAGTCCATGTTGTCGCCCGAGCATGGCGTGCCTCCGCCGCATGCGATGACCGCACCGGGGAGTGCGAGCGAGTGCAGCATCTCCGACTCGAGCCGTCTGAAAGCGGCTTCTCCGCTGTCAGCAAAGATATCCGCCACCGAGCGGCCGGCGCTGTCCTCCACCGCCTTGTCAAGGTCGACAAACGACAGTGAGGAGTCCGCATCCGCCAAGGCACGGCCAAGAGTTGTCTTGCCCGTGGCCATGAAGCCTATGAGGAATAT
>CAMWZB010000132.1 GCA_947178655.1 uncultured Porphyromonadaceae bacterium | reverse complement strand
TCTCTGAACCGTAGCCATTTGCCGATGGTTGCGTATGTCTCGGGGTTGATGAATGCCAGCTCCTCGCCTGACAGACGTATGGCGGCATCGAGGGTCGGCAATACCAGATTCATCGAACTGTCCACATCAACTGTCGCCGCAAGGTCGGCGTTGATGTATCCGCTGAAATCGCGCATCATGGGCATTATCGAGTCAATCGCAGGAACGAGTGACAGGAATTTGGCGATATTCATCTTTTGGAGGTCGAGGCTGAATCCGAAGTGCATATCGTCCTTCGTAGGCGCCATGTACATAGCCGACATGCCAAGGTCGCCGGCATCCGACTTTGCCTTCAGGTCGTGTATGTTCAGTGCGCCGGAGTAGAGCAGCAATTCGGTGCTGCAATCCTTGAAGTCAAGGTCGGAGTAGAGTATATTCTTTGCGTTGACTTTGAATGACGCGTCGATGTTGACCGGTATCAGCAGCGGCCCCGCAGTGTCGGGATGCTGCGATGCTATGGCGTCAATCTGGTCCTGAAGAGCCTTGTCATCGTCGGTTTTTGGGAAGTCTGTCAGCATTGCTCCCCGGCGGACTCTGTCGGCATAGGCTGCGCCTGAGAATACTGCCGAGGCGAGCTGGTTGACGTCAATGGTATCGCTCTGTGCCTTGAAGTTTATTTTCAGTGGATTGCGCACGCCGCTGAAAGACATGGCACGTTTGATGTTCGAGATGAGTCCGCTGATGGCAAGGTCACTCTTTCCGGCTATGTATGAGAGATTTCGTATGTTGACGGTGTCGTTGGAGAATCGGATGTCGAGATTGCTTATGTTGTTACGCAGAGGGAACAGGGGAGTGAACAGCTGCGCCCGATGGGTCGTGAGTTCGCCGTTCAGTTGCCACCCCAACAGGAATTTGCGGAAGCCGGAAGCCAGTTTCCAGTCGAGTACTTCGATGTCGTTGCTCTCGGCGAGCGACACACGCCGTATGTGCCTGCGGTGCTCGCGCCGCTTGGCTATGGCCAGTTTTATGACAGAATCAGGGCTTAGGTCTGGCATCCGGCGGTGTATGCTGTCAGCGATGGCTTTGATGATTTTGCCGCCGGGAGTCTCCTCCACAGGTTTCTTGTAGGTCGACGCATTCAGGTGTGCGTTCCTTAGTACGAACCGCGTTCCCGGAGCGCCGGCTCCTACCGAGCCTAAGTTGAGGTCGACTGAGATGAGTGGCGACTTCTTGTTGCCCTTGTAGCGCTGGATGGCCATCCGGCCGGATATGTTGCGGAATCTCGCGCCTGCCGAATCCGTTATCGACAGCACGCTGAAGCGATCTATCTTCACGCCTCCGCCGAGAGGAACCACAGCCGTGGTGTCGCCTGACATGATTGTATGGTCGACTCCGGCACCGAGTGCCAGACCGGACAGAGACATATCCACGCCCGATACGAGTACGTTGGCCGTGTCTACGGTGATTGTGGCGCCGAATATCGGTGAGCCTTGTTCCTTGCCGAGAGAGTCGCGCAGTATATGCTGCGAACTCAGTGCGATGTGGGTGGTGCGAGCGTCAATCATGTTGGCGGTGTCGGCTGACAGCCAGTACAGATTGTGCCCTGTCACATCGCCATGGAGGTATAATCTGTGGAATTCTTGCTGCGAAAGCATCGACTGACGTCCGGAGGCCTTGAAATCGGCGTCAATAGTGCCGCTCAGTGCGCCGGGAATCATTTTGGCAAGCGCTTCCGGAAGCAGTGCCAGGTCTATGCCGCCTTTTATTTCGGCATTGAATTCGGGGTCGGAAAGGAGGTCGGATGCCGCTCCTGACATCTCGAGTGTTGTAGCCGGGCCGGCCACGACAAGGCGGTTCACCGTCACCGAAGCCGAATTCAGTCCTGTTGTGTCGGTTCGGGCCGTTATGTCGAATCCTATTCGTTTGAAGCGTGCGGGACCATAGACGAAAGGTGCGTCTGCCATGGCTGCGTTTATCTCGACTGCAGGGATAGAGTCGGTCGAAGGATGATAAGGGCTCAGAAGTTTCGCTGTCAGCCCTACGGCGCCCTCTGTCCGGAAATAGGGCGCTGTCAGCCTGTGCGCTATGCGAAGACTGTCGGGCAGGACGGTGAGTATGTCCTGTATGCCGACCGGTTCTATCTCAATACTGGCCCGCTGCACTGTCAGAGTGCTGTCGAGCATGACTGCCGCATCAATTCGGGCGTTCACGAATGCTCCGCGGAGCCTTAATTCTTCCAGCGACAATAGTTCGGGTGTCCGGGGTTCCCATTTTATTTTGCCGTCAAGTCCGAAAGATATGTCGCGGAGGTTCACCATGGCCTTGGTCAGCGGGCTGTTCACGTTACCGTCGATGATGATGCGGTACGATGGTTCGTCCTCATGTTTGAGCGACACGTCGTGAAGCAGTAAAATGGACGCGCCTGTGTTGTCGACCGCATTGAAGTACCTGATTTCCCGGGTGTCGTTGAATGTAAACCGCTCTATGGAGAAAGGCGGTATGGCTATATTCCCGTCCGCTTCTGAGGTAGATGTCGTATCGGAGTCATATATCGCAAAATTGCCTCGTCCGGAATTGTCGAGTACTATGTTGAGCCCTGCGCGGTCGAGAGTCACGTCGCGGACCGCTATGCGGCCCCGCAACATGGCGCTGAGATCAACGGCCCCGCAGAATCGGTCGAGCGTGAGCAGAGTGTCGCTCCATGCCGGCAAGCTGGCCCGGTCTTCGGGGCTCAGGTTGTCAAATACTTTTGACACTACAATCAGAGAGTCTATCTCAAGAGCGAGTATAGGGAATGCGGGCTTGAAGTCAAGCGCGACTCGCCCGATGGCCACGTCGGCGTTAAGTGACTTTTCGGCCAGTCGCTCCACGATGGGAGTCAGGTGGGCGGGTTTGAGCACTTTTACGCAGCATATCAGGGCTGCCGCTGTGATGAGCAGCGGTACAAGTATGACCAGCGAAAGTGAGAAAAGAATATTGATGATGGTTCGGCGCATAGGTTCAGAGTGAGTTTGCTATGGTGTCAGCCGGAGCTGCCGTTATGTGGAAACAGGCCTGGCGACGTTCATGTTTGACCAGACAACGTCCTTCCGCTCGCAAGTCCCATACTATACGGGCGAGCAGGTTCTTGAGGTCTTCGAATGTACGTCGCGTGCCTCCCGGGTTGTCACATATGAATTTGCTATAGCTTATGTCGAATGTCGTGCCGTAGCGGTGGGCGCTTTCTGTCGTGGCGTTCCGGTTGACTCTACGGAGTTTGCCGACCGTGAGGTCTGACCGCAGCATGCTTGTCACCTTGAGGCGGTAGTCTCCGCCGCCGTGGGTGTACAGAGAGTCAGCGAAGCGTCGCCCGATTTCTTCAAGCAGCTCGGCGGCCTGTGGCCGGAGATATGGATATGAGTGGGTGAGGCTATCTATGTACAGATACTCGTTCGAAACTATACGAACCAGCCCCCGGCCTTGCTCCCATGCGTCGGCAAACGACTCTATGGGCTTCATCCCTCCGGCCCGTGCGTAAGCGAGATGTGCCACGTTACTGTCATTGAACATCCTGTGCAGGCTGCCGCCTTCGGGTAGCCGGACGCGTAGCGGGGTGCAACCGCCGTCGGGAGCCGGTCTGACGTTCCCGGCATATGGATTTATATTTGCTTCTGTCGAAAGCAGGTGGGTAAGGTGGGGATCTATGTCGGCAGGGACTTTCTCAGCTTCGTCGGCACATGCTGCCAGGCACAGCGAAAATCCACAGATGACAGCATACAAAAGTCTCCGCATCGTTTCGTCTTATTTTTCTGCGAAATTACAAAAAAAATCTGACAGAGCTCCTATTTTAATAATTTTATAGACGTCGCCTGTGTGCATGGTTAAAAGCACAGGAAAAAGGTATTTGTGTGTGTCGAGGATTTTTCGTAACTTTGCGATGATTTGATTAACATATCTAAGCGTGGATACAAAATACATATTTGTCACAGGAGGCGTTGTTTCGTCGCTTGGCAAGGGGATTATTTCTTCATCGCTCGCCTGTCTGCTTAAGGCCAGAGGGTTACGCGTAACTATCCAAAAGTTTGACCCGTATATCAACATTGATC
>CAMWZB010000131.1 GCA_947178655.1 uncultured Porphyromonadaceae bacterium | reverse complement strand
TCAGAGCGTCGTCGCACATAAGGTATGGCTCACATTCGCAGCCGTTGAGTATCAGTATTTCGGGCTTGGTGCCGGGTTTCAGAGAGAGTTTCACGTGGGAGGGGAATGTGGCTCCGCCAAGTCCCACGATGCCGGCTGCGAGTATGCGATTCACGATTTCTCCGGGCGTAAGTCTTTCTGACAGTGTGCGGTCTGTGACTCCGGGTGTCATCGTTCTCCAGTAAGCGGCGCGGGCGGCCTCATCGGCAGCATGCTCTTCGTCGGACGCCTTTATGATGATGGCTTGTGCAGGTTTGCCCGACGGCATGACAATCGGCTCGATGGCTGCTACCGTCCCGGATATCGGCGCATGCAGTCCTGCGGAGACGAACGAACTGTTCTCGGCGATAAGCTGACCGCATACCACCTTGTCGCCTTTCTTTACTACCGGTGTCGACGGAGCGCCTATGTGCTGTGACAGAGGAAGCCATGCCGTCATGGGTAACGGCTGGAAAAGAATACGCCGCGAGGCTGTCTTGTGGGCATCGGGATGGATGCCGCCTTTTCGGAATGTTTTTTTCATTGTTTTTCCGTTTCAGCGTTGGGCTTGGGTGGAACGATGGTGAATGTCGCATGGATGGCACCTGTCGGGCATACTCCCGCGCATTTGCCGCATGCTTTGCAGGTGACAGGATCAATATAGGCAAGATTGTCGCTGATGTCGATGGCTCCGAAAGGACACACCCGTGCGCACTTGCCGCATCCGATGCATGCAGCCTGACATACGCGGCGTGCCACTGCGCCACGTTCGCGGTTGGCGCAGGCCACCCATACTCTGCGGTCGCGGCGGCCTGCCGGCCTGAGTTCGAGCAGATGGCGAGGACATTCGGCTGTGCAGGCTCCGCAGGCTGTGCATCTGTCTGAGTCGACTGTGGGAAGCTGTGTCTCCGGATTGATGCTTATGGCACCGAAACGGCATACGTCCACGCAGTCGCCGCATCCCAGACATCCGTATGAGCAACCGTGGGAACCTACGGCAATGGCGTCAATCACTGCACACGAACGGGAGCCGTCGTAAGTATAGATATCAGCCCTGGCCTCGCACGTGCCGTTGCACTTCAGCACGGCGACTTGGCGTTCGACATCTGATGCAGCCTCGACGCCGAGGACATTGGCGATTTCCTCCATGGTGGCCGGAGACGATACGGGGCAGTGGATTCTATCGAGCGTTCCTTGGCTGACACACTGCGATGCGAAGTCCCGGCATCCCTTGAGGCCGCAGCCTCCGCAGTTCGCACCGGGAAGCAGCGACGCTATAGTGTCGATGCGCGGATCCTCTTCTATGTGGAATCGCCGTGCCGTGGCATAGAGCACCAGCGCACCTGCCAGCCCCAGTCCGGCAAGAAGCAGAATCGAATATAATAAGAGTAGCATATAGATTATTAGGATATTATTCGATTTATGGTCCAAAGAGGTCTTTTGCGGTCTCGTTTCAAGTATAGAGCCACATAAAAAAGGGCTGATGCCGCTATCGCCGCAAGGCCCGAGGCAAGGTCACTTGTTCCGGCCGAGACAAGTGCTGTTGCGACCGTCAGAAATATGACAAGCGGAAGTAGCAGAAGTATTACAGACGCTTTGGCTCTTGAGGCGGCAGCCGCCGATATTTCTACCATAGTCCCTGCCCTCAGTTCATTCGGCGGGACATCACGACCTGTGGCGGCAGTCACTATGTGCCGTCCTTCGTGGTTCGTTCCGCACACAGAGGAAAGACGACAGCCTGAACACCGTCCGCTTTCATTTTCGGGAACGATTTCGACTGTTGTGAACTCTATGTGCGATGATATGACTTTGGCCCTGTGTCGTATTTTCTGCTCTTCCATGGCTACGCCTGATACGTGTGCAAAATTAATAATTTTACAGCATGTCACAAAACAATTACGGAAATTTTTCTTTAAAAAATCTTTCGTCGCTATCACCCCTGCTGATTCAGCGGATTTGGAGATAATCGGGATTTTGCGTACTTTTGTTGTCTGATAAAATAAGGTGAATGATAAAGGGTCCGGTATAAAGAGCTTAATGGACTTCGCACGCTCTGTCGACCGGATGATAAATAATAGAATAGATGATAGAGTACATCAGCGGTTCGTTGGCCGCCCTTACGCCGGCCTCAGCTGTCATAGAGACAGCCGGAGGAGTGGCTTATATTATGAATATCAGTGTTCCCACCTATAGTGCTTTGGAGGGGCAGCAGAGAGTGTCGCTCTATGTCCATGAGAGCATCCGTGATGATGCCTGGGTGCTGTATGGCTTTGCCGAGACCCGGGAGCGTGATTTATTCCGCGCACTCATCGGAGTGTCGGGAGTGGGAGCCGCCACCGCACTGATCATATTGTCATCTCTTTCGGGCGACGAACTGGCCGCAGTCATCGGCAGCGGAGATGTCAGACGGCTGAAAGCCATCAAGGGAATCGGTGCAAAAACAGCCGAAAGAATAATTGTCGACCTCAGAGATAAAATAAAAACGAGTGCATCTACGTTATCTATCAGTACTCCCTCGCGCAATGACGCCTTCGACGAGGCTTTCGCTGCTCTGTCGGCACTCGGATTCGACAAGAAACTCAGCGAAAAGGCTCTTGAAAAGCTGTTCGGACAAGACCCCGCGATGAAAGTCGAGGTCGCTGTCAAGAAAGCTCTCTCCATGATGTAAGACCGCGGCGGAGTACGCTGCAAATGGAAAAAGTGTTCGCACGACATATATCAAAATTTGCCGTCATGCTTGCATTGCTGGCCGTGACGGCTTTTGTCGTGCCTGCTCATGTACAGGCACAGTACTATGAGCCTCAGCTGCCTCCACCCCCTCCGGCTGCCGTGCCGGCTTCTGTGCCCGGCGACTCCGTGCCGCTTCCCATGCCCATCTTTCCGACTGTGCCGCAGAACTATGACGACTTGATGCGTGATGAGCTGGCTTATGACCTGGCCACACCGTCGAACATCGTCACTTCGGCCGAATACGATCCGGCGACAGGGTGCTACGTAGTGCGCACTCGCCTTGGCGATACGGAGATTGCGCCTCCGTTCATCATCACGCGCGAACAGTACAACAACTGGCAGCTGCGCCGCTCCATGCAGAGATATTACCGGGAGCGCAATCTCGGACTTGTGACCGACAGCGAGAAAGAGCCGTTCAATGTTCTCGACATGAACTTCGCCCTCGGACCTCTTGAGAAGATTTTCGGCCCCGGCGGTGTGTCGCTCAAGACCCAGGGCTCCGTACAGCTGAAGATGGGTATCAACAGCAACAAGACCGACAACCCGTCGCTGAGTCTGTCGGCGCGCCGGAAGACCTACTTTGATTTCGACCAGAAGATACAGGCCACCATCGCAGCGTCCGTAGGTAATCGTATGAAGTTCAATATGACCTACAATACTGACGCGACTTTCGACTTCGACTCCAAGAATCTCAAACTGGCCTATGAAGGAGAGGAGGATGATATCGTAAAAAGTATTGAAGCAGGCAACGTGTCGTTGACGACAGGGTCGAGCCTTATCCGTGGCTCTACGGCACTTTTCGGCATCAAGACGCAGCTGCAGTTAGGCCGGCTTACTGCCACGGCTCTTGTGTCGCAGCAGAACTCTGAGTCAAAGTCGGTCAATACCCGTGGCGGTGCGCAGACCACTGAGTTCACCATCAATGCTGATGAGTACGATCAGAACCGCCACTACTTTCTCGCGCAGTTCTTCCGCAACAACTACGACCGTTTTGCATCCAGGCTCCCGTACGTATCCTCGGGTGTCAGCATCACACGTATAGAGGTGTGGATTACCAATAAGACGGGTAAGTATGAGCAGTCACGAAATTTCGTAGGCTTCATGGACCTCGGTGAAAGCGAGGTTCTCGCTTCGCACTACTGGACACCTAATCCGGCACTCCCTAATCCGGCCAATGCTTCGAACAATCTGCTTCAGGTCATTAAGACCGAGTATCCTGACGCCAGAAAAATAAGTCAGGTCACACAGGTGCTTGAGCCGCTGAGTGCCTATGGCATAACCGGAGGCCGTGATTTTGAAAAGGTCGAGAGCGCCCGTATGCTTTCGTCGAGCGAGTATGCCCTCAACTCGACGCTGGGCTA
>CAMWZB010000130.1 GCA_947178655.1 uncultured Porphyromonadaceae bacterium | reverse complement strand
ATGGGAGCGAAACCTGACTTCACGAGGGTCTGGCCTGTCTTGAAGTCCTTGCCTGCGATGGGCATCTGTGTCTTTTCAGCGAGCTCCCACATGGCGGGGATGTCGACGGTGGTGTTGGGAGCGCCCATGATGAAGGGAGCGCCTTCGCTGAGTGCTGCGTAAGCGTAGCACATGGAGGGAGCGATGTGCTCCTTGTCGTCAGCCTTCATGGCTGCTTCGAGGTCGGCGAGAGTGTTGTGGCACTTTTCGTCAACGGGAACATATACTTCGGTCGAGGCTGCCCAGAGGACTACGATGCGTTCGCAGTTCTTTTCGGCCTTGAAGCGGCGGATGTCTTCGCGGAGCTGTTCAACGAGTTCCCAGCGGGTGCCCTGCTTGAGGTTGTCGCCGTCGAGACGCTTTGCGTAGTTGTGGTCGAAAGCGGCGGTAAGGGGCTTGATGGCAAGGAGTTCGTCGCGGACGGGCTCGATGTCGTCGCGCTTCAGAACCTGTGCGTTGAGCGCCGATTCGTATGCGTTTGCAGGATATACGTCCCATGCGGCGAACTCGATGTCGTTGAGGTCTGTGATGGGAACGATTTCGTTATATTTGAGGTATTTTTTGTCGTCACCTTCTCCGACGCGGATGCGGTCGTACTGGGTCATAGAACCGACAGGTTTTGCAAGGCCCTTGCGGGTCATCAGTACACCTGTCATAAAAGTCGTGGTCACAGCACCGAGGCCGACAACCATAACGCCGAGCTTGCCTGTAGCCGGTTTTGCTATACTTTGGCTCATTTTGATTTGGTTTGTTTAGGAATATTTACTTTTTCAATTTTTTTCTAAAGGTGGTCATGCGGAGAGCCGCACATAGGGCATACCACACTCTTTGGGGGAGGTATGCTTAGTTTAGTGGGGTCAAAAGTACTATGTTTTTTGCAAATGCAAAAATTTTTGTAGTATAATTTTAGTGAAGTAATGCTAATTATCTACAAAAATATCGCCCAATTGTATGAATATGTTAAATATATGCCCTTTTAACCACAAATGTGTTAAAAGGGGCTAATAAAGCACCTCGAGGTCTGCCAACTTTTCTATGCGGTCCGGACGCTCGGGTAGCGGCTTTTCTCTGAACCATTGGCGACCGGCTATCCAGGCCGTGCGGCACCTCAGGCTTTCGGCGGGAATTATGTCCTTTGACAGGCTGTCGCCCACTACGAGTACTTCGTCCGGATTGAGCCCGAGTGCGCGGACTCCGAGGCCGAAGATGGCGGGGTCGGGCTTACGGACGCCTACCACAGCACTCTCGATAATGTCGTCGAAGTAGGCCGACAGGCCATAAGAGGCCAGGACTGACGATACGTTGCCGTAGAAGTTGCTCACCAGAACCATAGGGTAGCGAGAGCGGAGGTAGTCGAGGGTAGGGCGTACACTATCTATAGACGAGCGCGCGTGCGAGTCGCAGAATTCCGCGATCGGTCCGGTGTATCTGTCGATGTCGGAGAGCGCTGTGATGCCGTGGTCGGCGAGGTATTGCAGCTCTATGCGGACCTTGATGCGCATCATGGCCAAGAAATCATCGTCAGGGTGTATGTGGGGTGTTCGGGCGAGTTCGCGTTCGGCATGGACGTACGCGTCGCAGAAGTCATCCAGCCCGATGTGCAGTCCGGCAGCCTCGTAGGCGTCGCGAATGACGCAGGCCCAGTGGTCGCCCCGGCAGTCGATGGTGCCTCCGTAGTCGAAGATTATGCCTTTAATTGAATTTTCCATCGGTGAGTTCGGCATTGAGGTGGCGGCAGATGCGTTCGTGGCGGCACACCATGTATATGAGTAAGGAATTGAGCACTATGAGTTCGAAGGCGAAGTAGAGCCACGGCATGCGTGCGAGGATGGATGCGAACAGTGCTATGGAACGCCAGTTGAACGACAGTATGTTGGTGTACTTCATCAGCGGGAGGCTCTGTCGTCTGAATTCGTCGCGGAACGACTGCGGAATCTTTCCGGCAGGATATTTCAGGCGAAGGGTCTGCCGCAGGGTCTGCATGGCCGGTGTAAGACCCTCCTGACTGGATGTATAGCCTATGTAGAACCACATGGTGAGTTTGCTGAAGAAGTGTCCATGCCACGGAGTCTTGTCATATCTGCTCTGCAGCTGGGCGGTGCTGTCCAGCTCGCTCCCTTCTTCTCCCTTGAGGAAGTATAGGTGGAACTGACGGTAGTAGTCAGCCATCGCTGCCTGCTTGGCATGGCACAGGCCTGCGGTGGCGGCAACAGCCCATATGACCCACGTATGCTCTGAGAAAAAGACGGAAGTGACGTTCTCCCGCAGGCATATGGCGATATATATGGAGAAGAACCACAGGTCGCCGCTGACGCCGTCGAGGATGCGGCCTATGCGTGAGTACTGCTTGGTCATGCGGGCAAGCTGGCCGTCGGCGCTGTCGAAGGAGTTGGCCCACACGAGCAGGACTATGCCGGCGATGTTGACCCACAGGTCGTTGAAGTAGAATGCCACGCCGGCGCCGATGCCAAGAAATATCGATGCGATGGTGATGGAGTTCGGTGTCACGCCCAGTCGGCGCGCCAGACAGGCCCATGCGTATCCGATGGGACGGTAGAAGGCCAGATCGATTCCTTCTTCGGTGTCGAGGCTCTTGAGAGATGCCTGATATGAGGATGTCGTAGTTTCGTTGTTCATCGTTCGCTTATTTGAAGCGCTTCAGTTCATAAGTTTTTTGGCGCAGGAAGAGTCCGAGTTCTTCCGCGCTGTCGTGGTGCTGCATCTGCTCTTCCACAGAGATGGGCTGTCCCACGCTGATGTGCAGCTCCTTGCCGTTCTTGCGGAATACTTCGGCCGGGAGGCGCAGCGAGCGGGCCGGCCAGCAGGCATGTCCCAGGAAGTTGAACCATGCGCTGTTGCTGCCATGGAAGAATATCGGTATGACAGGAACTTTGGCTTTGTATATGATCTGGAGCACGGCAGGCTGCCATTGACGGTCCTGAAGACCGTCGTGAAGTGTGGTCTTGCTCATGGCTCCGGCGGGGAAGAAGCCCATCGGCTCGCCTTCCTTCAGTTGACGGAGAGCCTGACGGATGCCGGCGACTGACACCGCGCGCTTGGCCGGGTCGTCGCTTGCCGACTGGTCGACGGCTATGAAGTTCGGCTGCATGGCCGATATATGGTTGAGGATCATATTGACCATCACTTTGTAGGCCGGTCGGCGCGAGCCTATGAGATGGATGAGCGCTATGCCGTCGAGGGCGCCGAAGGGATGGTTGCTCACGGTGATGAACGGGCCTTCGGGCAGATTGTCGAGAACGTCCTGCCCGTCGATGCGGAGCGTGTTGTGGAACTGCTCGAAGAGCAGACGGCGGCAGAACTCAGGTCCCGGAGTGTCGCAGCAGGCACGGTGGACGGCGTTGACCTTGTCGACGCTGAGAAACTTGAGAAGAAAGTTGACTATCTTGGGGTGGCCGTCAAGCGCCGGCACCATCCGCCGGATGTCATCGTAGTTCAGTACGTCAGGACGTATTTCGTATTGGCTGTAATCAGGCATGGTGGATTGTGGGATGCGTTAGCGTGTGATATAGGCTGTGTACCGGCCGATGAACCGGCTGACTGCAGGGATTCTCATCAGCGCGTATTCGAAAAGCAGGAATCCGGCGAACGCCGTGGCTATGCCTGCAAGCACATCGCATATATAGTGGTGGTTGGAGTATACGGCTGTGAACCAGATGCCCGCCGTGACCACTCCCAGGATGATGCGCCATGCCAGAGGCGAGCGTCCGCGCACGGCATATATAAGCGCCAACAGAGTGTAGGCTGAGTGCAGCGACGGCATGGCGGCGAATACGTTGGAGTTGCGTGCATATAGCCCGTTGAAGATGCCGAGGCCTGTCATCTCGTCGAAGCGTCCGAGTCCGGCCACTTCTCCGGGAGTGCCGGGGATTGCCTCGAAACCGTGCATGGACACATACCATGGCGGTGCGGCAGGATGGATGTAGTAGATGGCGAATCCGAGCAGGTTGACCAGCAGGAACACCAGTGCGAAGTGGAGATACTGCCGTGTGTGTCCGGCGAAGTACAGATAGAGTCCGAATACTATCGGCAGCGGAACCCAGCAGAGATAGAAG
>CAMWZB010000129.1 GCA_947178655.1 uncultured Porphyromonadaceae bacterium | reverse complement strand
GCTTTTATCCAGATGAACTCCACAGGGCGGTCAAGCGCAATCACGCTCCAGTCGGAAGTCCGGTGGGTCACAACCGTGCTGAGGTTATACTTGCCATCGACATATTCTATCCCTGTCTTGATATAGTTTTCGTGATCAAGTCGTATCATCATTCCGGCCTGGTCGAAACGCACCCTATAGTCGCCCGAGACCTTCACCTTGGCTTCAAACTCCCCTCCATATTCGGCATAATAGAATGGAGCATCATCAACAGTGAAACCATAGTGGGATATACGCCAGTAGTCGCTTTTGGGAGTTACAGACATCGTGAGACTGTTGCCGGAAATGCGCCAGTCTGAAGGCTCGTTGAACCAGTTCATCTTTTCCAAAGTCTGGGCCGAGACCGACAGCCCGGCCATGAGCACCATAAGAGTAACGATTTTAGTTTTCATTGTATCAATTAAGTTGTTTAACTTTGCAAAGTTAATCCTTTACCCGACGGTGAACAATGACTAAAAATAACCATTTTTACTATGAGCAGACAAAAAGAACTCGATAGACTGCTTCGGTTGCAGCAGTCAGGCGAGAACGACATTCAGAAGGAGAATGCGTATGCTTTTGCACGTGCGATTGTCGGGCTTGAAAATGTTGTGGCCGTTGTAAGTGACATGTCCTGCGGCACGAGCCACATATTGACCGGTGAATTCGCACGGATTCTCGGTCTTGATGACTACACTCGCGAAAACTCTATATGGGAAAAACGCATTCTATCTATGATGTCAAAGGAGGAACAGGAAGCCAAATTCATAGCCGAACTTCGTTTCTATCACTTTCTTCGCCACCTGCCCGCACATAAGAGAAAATGCCACTATCTTATGTCGAAACTCAAATTCACACTTGACGATGGTAAAAAGCTCGATGTCCTGCACAGAATGTACTATATTTACGACCTGACGCAAGAGAATGTGCTGTATGCTATCTGCCTATATGGTCCGCTGACTTTTGATTTCAAAGGTAAAAGTCTTGTGATCAATAGTGTCACAGGCATATCCGAAGAACTGTCGGCAGTCACCAACACCTCAGTCCTCGGCAAGAGAGAGCGCCAGGTCCTTGGGTTGATTGCCTCCGGACTGAAAAGTTCGGAGATTGCAGAAATGCTCAATATCAGTGTCCACACCGTCAGCCGCCATCGCCAGGAAATACTCGCCAAACTGCAAGTAAAAAACTCCATCGAGGCCTGCCGTCTGGCAAGGTCTATGGAATTGATATGAGATATTCAAGTTTATGATAAATCCGAACCATGGGTGACAGACTTAGCGCAGACCTCTCTTATCCTACTTGACTTGTACCTATTTAGCCGAACCGCAGATATAGCACCATCCTGACCTATCCATTCACTACGCTGACCTCATCAATCCCGGTTGAAATCGGTTCCTTTGGCAATCTTTGCGTATTAACGTCCGATATTTTTTCAGTTTGGCTGAACCTACGATGAAACAACCAAGTCTGAGTCATCCGCTTTTCTCATTTCAGCGAATCAAGAAAATCATCAGCGTCTTCTCTTGAATGAAAGCGAATTATAGTTTTCTCAAAACTCCTCAGATGACACTCCATTTCCGGAACTACATCTCGAGAGAAATCTATTATCCATTGCAGAAATTCCGGGTCCGGCTCATCTTCTGTCCAAGGCATATCAATACGTTTCTTTCCCAGCCGTGCTCTTGCACCTTCGAGACATACATCCAACGGAAAGTCAAGGAAGAACACCGTATCGCAGCGAGAGAGCCTCACCAATAGTGTACGCGCATAATTCCCGTCGATAATCCATTCATCTTCTTTTATGATTTCATGTAATTGCCTGTCAAACTCTTCTCGCCCGATTACTGTATGATCAGGCTTATGCCAGATCATGTCAAGATAATGCAGTGGCAAGCCTGTCTTCGCCGCAAGTTTGCGGGCAAACGTACTCTTACCTGCTCCGGGGCAACCTATGATAATAACCCTTTTCATTTCGGTTAAAAATCAATTTGAAATGTTTAAATGCTATTATTTAGTATTTATGATAATGGACGACCTCTTAAAGAGATTAAGAAAGGCCGAGATGCCGGTTTTCCGACGTCTCGGCCTTTATTATAGATTAGGCTTATTACTTCGAAGGGATTATTCTTCAATAGCAGCCTGTGCAGCGGCTACGCGGGCGATGGGCACACGGAAGGGTGAGCAGCTCACGTAGTTCATACCGAGCTTGGCGCAGAAGATAACCGATGAAGGTTCACCGCCGTGCTCGCCGCAGATACCTACCTTGAGGTCGGGGTTAGTGGCACGGCCCTTCTCTACGCCCATGCGTACGAGCTGTCCGACACCAACCTGATCAAGAACTTCGAAAGGATCGGTCTTGATGACGCCGTGTTCCTTATAGAACTTGAGGAACTTGGGAGCGTCGTCACGCGAGAAGCCGAAGGTCATCTGGGTAAGGTCATTCGTACCGAAGGAGAAGAAGTCTGCAACTTCTGCAATCTCATTGGCGGTGAGAGCAGCACGGGGTACCTCAATCATGGTTCCGACTTTGTAGATGACAGATTCGCCCTGTTCTTCGAATACCTTGGCTGCGGTGGTGTGAATGACATCAGCCTGGTTCTGGAGTTCCTTGAGCGAGCCTACCAGAGGCACCATGATTTCGGGGTGAACGTCGATGCCGCGAGCCTTGCAGGCAAGTGCAGCCTCGATGATGGCGCGTGTCTGCATCTCGGTGATTTCGGGATAGGTGATGCCAAGACGGCAGCCACGGTGGCCGAGCATGGGGTTGAATTCTTCGAGAGAGTCGACCTTAGCCTTGACTTCTTCAAGAGAGATGCCCATTTCCTCTGCCATCACTTTCTGAGTGGCGGTCTGGTGAGGTACGAATTCGTGCAGAGGGGGATCAAGCAGACGGATAGTCACACCGTAGCCGTCCATAGCTTCGAAGATGCCTTCGAAGTCACCACGCTGCATGGGGAGGAGCTTGGCGAGTGCTGCACGGCGACCTTCGAGGTCACCGGCGAGAATCATTTCGCGAACGGCTTTGATACGGTCGCCTTCGAAGAACATGTGCTCTGTGCGGCAGAGACCGATGCCCTGTGCGCCGAACTTGCGGGCCTGCTTGGCGTCGCGAGGCGAGTCAGCGTTAGTGCGGACGAGGGTCTTTGTATACTTGGCTGCGAGGTTCATGATAGCACCGAAGTCTCCGTCAAGTTCAGGTTCTACAGTGGGTACCTGACCGTCGTAAACTTCACCGGTCGAACCGTTGAGCGAAATCCAGTCACCTTCAGCGTAGGTGTGGCCACCCATCTCGACGGTCTTGGCAACGTAGTCGACCTTGATTTCACCGGCACCGGACACACAGCACTTGCCCATACCGCGGGCAACAACGGCAGCGTGCGATGTCATACCGCCACGCATGGTAAGGATACCCTGGGCCACAGCCATACCGCGGAGGTCTTCGGGAGAGGTCTCGATACGGACGAGAACGACTTTGCGCTTCTTCTCTGCCCATGCCTCTGCGTCCTCTGCCGAGAACACAACCTGACCGGCAGCTGCGCCGGGAGATGCGGGCAGACCTTTGGCAACGACATTTGCACGCTTGAGAGCGCTCTTGTCGAACACGGGATGGAGGAGTTCGTCAAGTTTCTGGGGTTCCATGCGACGGAGAACGGTCTTTTCGTCGATGACGTCGGCGCGGAGGAGGTCCATGGCAATCTTGACCATGGCAGCACCGGTGCGCTTGCCGTTACGGGTCTGGAGCATCCAGAGCTTGCCGTCCTGGATGGTGAACTCCATGTCCTGCATGTCTTTGTAGTATGCTTCGAGACGGTCAGCGATTGCGAAGAGTTCCTGTGCGCAGACCGGCATAGCCTCTTCGAGCGAGGGGTACTTGGAAGCGCGGACTTCTTCAGTGATGCCCTGAAGTGCGGCCCAGCGGCGAGAGCCCTCGATTGTAATCTGCTGGGGTGTGCGGATACCTGCTACGACGTCCTCACCCTGAGCGTTGATAAGATATTCACCATTGAAGATATTCTCGCCGGTGGCAGCGTCGCGGCTGAAAGCCACACCTGTTGCGGAGTTGTTGCCCATGTTGCCGTATACCATGGCCTGTACGTTTACAGCCGTACCCCATTCTTCGGGAATCTGGTTCATGCGGCGGTAAATGATAGCACGTTCGT
>CAMWZB010000128.1 GCA_947178655.1 uncultured Porphyromonadaceae bacterium | reverse complement strand
TACGTTCTCAGGCTCGGTCTCGTGGGCTCGGATATGTGTATAAGAGTCAGGTGTGACTTACCGCTTCATGGGCACTCCCAACCAGTATTACCTCGACCCGATAGCCGCACTGGCATCGGAAGGCACCGGATGGAAAGGACGCGTGTACCACAGCCGCCTCAACGGTACGGACTGGACCCGGCCGACTTTCGACGACTCGTCGTGGTCTGTAGAGGATGCTGCCTGGGGTACTCCCGGCGAATATCCGTCGGTAGCCAACGAGTGGAAAGGAGACAACACCGATATATACGTACGCCGCACCGTGAATCTCACAGCCGACGACCTGAAGAAAGAGCTGTGGCTGAAATACTCGCACGATGACGTATTCGAACTTTACATCAACGGCACAAAAGTGGTCGGAACAGGCGAGACATGGGTGACCGGCGTCGAAAAGTCGCTCAAGGACTCGCAGAGCAAACTCTTCAAGGAAGGCGAGAACATCATAGCCGCTCACTGCCACAACACCACAGGCGGAGCCTACATCGACTTCGGCATCTATGCAAACAAGGGCTACGGAGCCGACACCGAGCAGGCGAAACAAAACTCGGTGGACGTCATGGCCACATCGTCGTACTACAACTTCACATGCGGACCTGTCGACCTCGACCTGGTATTCACCGCACCCCTCCTTATCGATGACTTCGACCTGCTCTCGACACCCATAAACTATGTGTCCTATCAGGTGAAATCAAACGACGGCAAAAAGCACGACGTACAGTTCTATCTGGCCACAAGCGCCGAAATGACCGTCAACGAGAACAACCAGCCCACCATATCGGAGACTGTCACTGTCGACGGCATCAAGTACCTCAAGGCCGGCGCCGAAGAGCAGAACATCCTCGGACGCTCGGGCGACATGATAGCCATCGACTGGGGCTACCTGTACATTCCCGCCGTCAACAACGGCACCGTGTCAGTAGCCTCGTGCCTCGACATGGAGAGCACCTTCGCCGAAACCGGCAAGCTCGCCGAGTCGTCAAAGACCCCCGTACGCAGCAACTTCCGCGGAGCCATGCCGGCCCTTGCCTACATGAAAGACCTCGGAAGCACCAAGGAAGCCCGCAGCTTCATGCTCATCGGTTACGACGAGATATACGACATGCAGTACATGCACAAGAACTACAAGGCGTACTATGCTCGCGACGGCAAGACCATCTTCAAGGCATTCAAGGAGTTCCGCGACGGCTACAGCTCCATCATGAAGCGCTGCCGCGACCTCGACAAACGCATCTATGACGACGGCCTGGCTGCCGGCAACGTGAAGTATGCCGAGATGCTCGCCGGAAACTACCGTCTGGTCATGGCCGCTCACAAGCTCTTCCAGGATGATTCGGGCAAAGCTCTGTACTTCTCGAAAGAGAACAAGTCGAACGGCTGTGTGAACACCGTCGACCTCACATATCCCGAATGTCCGCTCTATCTGGTGTACAATCCCGAACTGCAGAAGGGCATGATACTCAGTATACTCGACTACGCTCTCAGCGACGAACGCAAAGGCAAGAACTGCGCCGCTCACGACCTGGGACAGTATCCTTTGGCCAACGGCCAGGTATACGGCGACTCCATGCCTCTCGAGGAATCCGCCAACATCCTCATCCTGGCAAACGCCATATGCCGCATTACCGGCGACGGCGAATGGCTCAAACCCTACCGCAACGTACTCAAGACATGGGCCGACTACTGCTACACCGAAGGTCAGAACCCCGGCAACCAGCTCTGCACCGACGACTTCAAAGGCCCGAGCGAACAGAACACCAACCTCTCGCTCAAGGCCATCAATGCCGTAGCCGCATATTCGGAACTCGTGCCCTACATCGGCGGCAACAACCGCGACATCGAGCGCTTCCGCAAGTACGCCGCTGACATGGCTCTGCTGTGGGAAGCCGACGCCCGCGACGGCGACCACTACCGCATGGAGTTCCACCGCCCGGGCACATGGAGCCAGAAGTACAATCTCATATGGGACAGCCTGTGGGGCTACAACAACTTCCCCTCCGAAGTCGCCGAACGTGAAGTGGCATTCTATCTCACCCACCAGCAGCGCTACGGACTGCCTCTCGACAGCCGCGACCTTCAGACCAAACTCGACTGGATCCTATGGACCGCCTGCCTGGCTGACGACACCGACACATTCCTGCAGTTCTCCGACCTGGCATACAAGTACATCGACGAAACCACCAGCCGCATACCTCTGAGCGACTACTTCTTCTCCGACAACGGCCGCTCGTGCAACTTCAGCGCCCGCTCGGTCATCGGCGGTCTGTGGATGAAGGTGCTCAAGGACAAAATCCAACCCAAAGCACCCGAAAAATACACATGGTCGCCCAAAGGCAACCACATCAAGACCCGCTGGGCATCGCTGGTCGACCCCGAAAACGTTCTGCCCGAATACCCCCGTCCACTGATGCAGCGTGCCGACTGGCTTAACCTCAATGGCCTTTGGGACTATGCTATCTCCGACCAGAACAGCAGCCCCTCTGCCGAAGAATTCTCGAAAGACAAGATACTCGTTCCCTTCGCTATTGAATCAAGCCTCTCGGGTGTGATGAAACCCCTCGAACCGGGCAAAGCACTCTGGTACCGACGCGAAGTGACCGTCCCGCAGAACTGGGACGGCAGCCGCATCATCCTCAATTTCGGAGCCGTAGACTATCAGGCTACCGTATACGTGGGAGGCATAGGCGGCCGCTACATGGTGGCGAACCATACCGGCGGACACTCGTCGTTCTCTGTCGACATCACCAACAAAATCAGCAACGGCAAAGCCCTGATATATGTCAAGGTAGTGGACAGCACCGACGAACGCGCTCAGCCCGTGGGCAAACAGCGCCGCTACCCCAACGGCGGTGGCGACATATTCTACACCGCCACATCGGGCATCTGGCAGCCTGTGTGGATGGAACCCGTCGACAAGTCATCGGCCATCGCCGACATCCGCACCACACCCGATGTCGACAACTCGTCAATGAAGTTCGACATCACTCTCGACGGCACTCCTAAGGGAAAACTCACCGTCACCGTTCTCGACGGCGACGACGTGGTTGCCACCAAGACCGTCGATGCAGCCAAGAACAACGAAATCAGCCTCAGCATAGCCAACCCGAAACTGTGGTTCCCGGCATCGCCCTTCCTCTATGACGTGGAAGTGACCCTCGCGAACGGCGACGACGTACTCGACTCAGTCGACAGCTACGCAGCCATGCGCAAGATATCCTACAGCAAGTCAGACAACGGCTTCTGGCGTCTGCAGCTGAACAATGAAGACCTCTTCCACTACGGACTGCTCGACCAGGGCTACTGGCCCGACGGCCTGATGACCGCTCCCACCGACGAGGCCCTCGCATATGACATCGTCAAGACCCGCGACTGGGGCTTCAACATGATACGCAAGCACATGAAGGTCGAACCCGCCCGCTGGTACTACCACTGCGACCGTCTGGGCGTGCTCGTATGGCAGGACATGCCAGCGTCCTACCGCTCTGACGAAGGCTGGGTGACACACAACTGGCACGACGACCACAACTGCTCGCAGGACCCCGTCCTTGAGAAGAACTTCAAGGAGGAATGGAAAGAAATCATCGGCCAGCTCTACTCTCACCCCTCCATCGTGGTATGGACTCCGTTCAACGAATCATGGGGTCAGTTCAAGACTGCCGAGATAGTGGACTACACCCTCTCGCTTGACAATACACGCCTTGTCAATCCGGCAAGCGGCGGCAACCACTACCGGCTCGGTGCAGGCACCTTCGTCGACCAGCACACCTACGACCAGCCCATCAACGTCATCGAGCCAATCTTCGACCCCTCCAGGCCCTTCGCGCTGGGCGAATACGGAGGTCTCGGCCGCAACATGCCCGGCAATCGTTGGTTCGAGCGCAACTCGCAGACCTACAACACCTACACAAGTGAGATGTCTATGACCGACGCATTCGTGCGCCTGGCCAACCAGCTCGTCGAACTTGCCAACGGATACGAGAAAGACGGCAAAAAAATCAACTACTGCGCCGCCGTCTATACCCAGACCACCGACGTCGAGACCGAAGTGAACGGCGTGATGACCTATGACCGCGAAGTGGTCAAGTTCAACGAACCGCGCCTCTTTGACGCCGTCAGCCGCCTCGCAGGAGTCTACGGCACACC
>CAMWZB010000127.1 GCA_947178655.1 uncultured Porphyromonadaceae bacterium | reverse complement strand
GTAGTTTTTTGGATTTTTCGAGTGAGCCCTTGGTGATGCCTTGCTTGGGAGTGTCGAGGTATCCGGCGGCCATAGGAGAGGTGTCGGATGCTGATTTCAGGATGAGAGCGAAGATGCCTTCCGACTCCGTGTCGCCCTCGTAAGTCTCAAAAGAGTCGGTGGTGGTCAGGAATGAGCCTTCGACATGTATGGGTGAGGTGCCGTCGTGGCAGCTCAGGTCAAGGGTGGGTGTGAACACGAGTCCTGCGGTACCCCTCCATGTGTTTGTTCCGGTTGTTCCAGCCATGCCTGCTATCCATGACGGATTGGTGGCGCCCCATGCGGTTGTGGTCCATCCGCGTGAACTGAAATCGAAAGGCGACTGCAAGTCCATGCCCGGGTTGGAGAGGGTGCCTTCGTCGATGCCGTCGAAGTTCTCTTCTACTACAACAACACCCTCCATGTCGGTCTTGGGCTCGAATATGCGGAATCCTTCGACCTTGTAGTCTGTGGCGTGTCCGAGTTGCTTCCAGGATGCGGTGAATGAATTGGGAGTGATGTCAGTCGGCTCTTCGGTCTCCACTGAGAGTCCGGCTATGCCGTCGACCCATATCTCATAGCTGGGAGCCGACACGATGTCGCCGAGCACGGCCTGTACGAAGTAGCTGTATTCGTCTGTGGGGTTGATGTCGGATACGACGAATTGAGTGTCTTCGACGCGGTGATTGCGGTATGCGTACGATTCTTCTCCGCGCTGGGTGTAGTGGACGCGGATGTCATCGAAGTAGAAGTCGACTTTGCCCCGCTGGAGGAATGAGAAGCGCACTTTCGTGACATCCTTGCCCAGGGCCTGCGGATTGAAGGAGTACACGCATCCGTCGGGGTCGGTGAGATAGAACTGAGGTATCTGGGCCATGGTTTCCCACGTCTCGGTGTTGCTGTGGTAGAGGTCGACGCGGAATAGAGAGAGGTATCCGTAGTCGTCATCCGTTTCGGGCGAAGTCCGCACCCAGAACGACAATGCGTCGATGGGGTAGGGGTATGTCTCGGTCTCGAACATGTCGCCTACGGCGTCGAACTTCAGCGATTGCGGACCTGAACAGTAGAATCCTTCTTCGGTTCCGGTGTCCTTTGTTCCGTTTGATGACACATCGATGGTCCATCCTTCGGGGTAGCCGGGGTCGGACGTGTCGATGTTGCCGTCGGCGTCGGTGCGGATGCCGTCGAAGCTCTGAAGCGCTTCTTCAGACACGGGGTTGGCGACAGCTTCCACGCGCTTCATGGTGAGGAGGTATGCCTCGGCTCCGGGAGCTTCTTCCCAGCGAGCGATGAAGCTGGAGGGAGAGAGATTTACGGCATTCAGTGCGTAGGGAGTGGGGATGCGGTCCATGGTGAAGTCCACGCGGATGTCGTCGATGATTCCGACCCCTCTCTCGATTTTGAACTGGAAGTAGGTCATTTCGTCAAGGCTTGTCTCCTTGGTCTCGAATGTGTAGGTCTGCCATTCGGGAGTCAGTGTGAAGTCGTCGTCCTCGTCGGGTCCTTCGCTGTCGGTGCATGCCGAGAGCCAGAGGTCAGCACCTTCGTCTCCGAGCGAGCGTGCATGGAATGTGACGGTCGAGGTGCCGTTGAGCATCATCGGAGGAGTGGAGATGTAGCCCTCCATCATGTATGGGTCGTCGTCGGGATAGTACGGGTTGGAGTACTCGTACTCCATGATGGCGACAGCTCCTCCGGCGGAGTGCACGCCGCGTCCGCGCCATCCCGGCTGGGCGGTGAGTTCGGTCGGTATCATGTAGGAAGTCGAGCAGACTTCGTTTTCGGCGGGAGCAGTCTCTGAGCCTTCGGTGAAGCGGGAGAAATCCTCGTTGAGGAGGGTCTGCTTCTCTGATGCCTTCATGACCGGCGCAAGCCGTTGGGAGGCATGGCGTGTCGGGGTGCATCCGGGTCGGCCTTTTTCGAAAGGTCCGGCTGCCGAAGCGCCGAGCGCGATGGCTGCCAGAGCGGTAAGAAGTAAAGTTCTTTTCATTCTGATTAGTATGTTTGGATGGTTTCTCTTTGTGTTTAAAAATATTAAATGCGTGAATATGTGAGCAAAGGTACGTCAAATAATTGGAATATCCAAACAGAATGAAAAGGATTGGCTCCGAACTATTCGCTCGGAGTCAGATTGGGGCCGGTCCGGAGGCGTTCAGCATGCTTCCTGTCCGCTGTTGTCAAGCCTCCTGATGGTCACGCGGCGAATCTTGCCGCTGATGGTTTTTGGGAGTTCGTCGACGAATTCTATCACGCGAGGGTATTTATAAGGTGCGGTCACGCTTTTTACGTGCCTCTGAAGCTCCTTGACCAGTTCGGGCCCGCGCCGGTCGCGGTATTCTGCCGAAACGACGACAGTGGCCTTGACCAGCTGCCCCCTGATAGGGTCGGGCACTCCCGTGATGGCGCACTCCACTACGGCGGGATGGCTCATCAGGGCATTCTCCACTTCGAAAGGTCCGATGCGATAGCCTGACGACTTGATGACATCGTCGATGCGGCTCACGAATGTATAGTAGCCGTCGGCGTCGCGCACGGCGATGTCGCCTGTGTGGTAGACGCCGTCGCTGTGGGCCGCACGGGTGAGCTCGGGGTTGTGCAGATACTCGCGGAATAGACCGAGCGGATGGCCGCTGTCGGTGTATATCACAATCTCGCCCTGCTCGCCGTCGGCGCATGCTGTGCCGTCGGGCCTCTCGAGGCCGATGCGGTAGCCGGGGCTCGGTATGCCCATCGAGCCCGGTCTTGCTTCCATCCACGGGAAGGTGCCCAGGGTAAGAGTGGTCTCGGTCTGTCCGAAGCCTTCGCGGATGGTCAGTCCGGTGAGTTCGTGCCAGCGCTCGTGCACGCTCGGATTCATGGCCTCGCCTGCGGTGGTGCAGTAGCGGAGCGTCGAGAGGTCATATGCTCTTATGTCCTCGAGGATGAGGAAGCGGTAGACCGTGGGAGGCGCGCAGAAGTGGGTGATGCCATACTTGCCGAACATCCGGAGCACATCCGAGGGCACAAATTTGTCGAAGTCGTAGACGAATACCGAAGCTCCGGCGAGCCACTGTCCGTATAGTTTCCCCCATACGGCTTTGCCCCATCCTGTGTCGGCGAGGGTGAAGTGGAGAGCTGAGTCATCGAGGTTGTGCCAGTATTTGGCCGTTATGATGTGGCCGAGAGGGTAGAGGAAGTCGTGGGCCACCATCTTGGGCTCTCCCGTGGTGCCGGAGGTGAAGTATAGCAGCGATATGTCGCTGTTCTCATTGACCGATTCGGGCCGGCGGAACGGCGCCGCAGATGCTATGGACGAGTCGAAGTCGTACCACCCTTCGGGCACGACCGGTCCGGTGGATATGCAGCATCTGACCGACGGACAGTCAGGTAGGGCGGCCTCGATGTGGCCGGTGACGGTGCTGTCGCCGACAGCCACTATGGCCTTGATGCCGGCAGCCTGACAGCGATAGACGATGTCGGATGCGGTGAGCAGGTGTGTGGCCGGAATGGCTGTGGCGCCAAGTTTGTGAAGCGCCATCATGGTGAACCAGAACTGGTAGCGGCGCTTGAGGATGAGCATGACCATGTCGCCCCGGCCTATTCCGAGGCTGCTGAGGAACGATGCTGTGCTGTCGCTGGCCTTCTTGATGTCGGCGAACGTGAAGCGGCGCTCGTGTCCGCGGTCGTCAGTCCACAGGAGGGCTTCCTTGTCGGGCTGTTCGTCGGCATAGCGGTCGACAACGTCGTAGGCGAAGTTGAAATGATCCGGAACGTGTACTTTATAATTGGAGAGAAAGTCGTCGAGCGACGTAAACTCGGTCTTTTCAAGAAAATGTTCTAACATAAGCAAATTGTACCTGACTGATGAATTAATCCGGAGAGATTGTACTATATAACGCTGCAAAATACGGCAAAAGTTTTCTAATCTGCAAGATTTTCTGTAAAATTTCTTGTCTGGATTCATATTTGCTTGATTTATGAATATTTAGTGACGCTTGGTGAAAACCGGAAAACGACGAAGGCTGACAGCTTCGCCGCATATCGGCAAGGCTGAATGTCCGAATAACACTTTGTCAAAAGATCATGAAAACCGCATCTGTGAGCATTTCCGCTCAATTTGATGATTTATTCACACAAAAAATCCCAAAAATTTTGGTAATAAAATAAAATTGCATAAATTTGCCACGTCATTTCCAATGAGCGTGCACT
>CAMWZB010000126.1 GCA_947178655.1 uncultured Porphyromonadaceae bacterium | reverse complement strand
GGCGCGGAGATGTGTATACGACACAGATCCGTCACATCCGCATCCGTGGGCCGGGACTAATCGCTGGGATGCCGTGGAGAACCTGAGCCATGAATTCTACAATCTTGGGCACATGGTCGAAGGCGCCGTGGCGCACTGGCAGGCTACCGGCAGCCGCAAATTCCTCGACATAGCCATCCGCTATGCCGACTGCGTGTGCCGCGAAATCGGTGACGGGCCGAATCAGGTCAGCCGCGTGCCCGGGCATCAGATTGCAGAGATGGCACTTGCAAAACTGTATCTCGCCACCGGCGACAGAAAGTACCTCGATCAGGCGCGCTACTTCCTTGACAAGCGCGGACACACATCGCACAAAGACAGCTACAGCCAGGCCCATATGCCAGTGACCGAACAGTCGGAAGCGGTCGGACATGCCGTACGCGCCGTCTACATGTACTCGGGTATGGCCGATGTGGCCGCACTCACCGGCGACTCGGCGTACGTAGCTGCCGTCGACCGCATATGGGAGAACATAGTCAGCCGCAAATACTACATCACCGGCGGCATCGGAGCCACATCACGCGGCGAGGCCTTCGGGGCCGACTACGAGCTGCCCAACATGACATCATACTGCGAGACCTGCGCCGCCATAGGCAATGTGTACGTCAATCACCGGCTCTTCCTTCTTCACGGCCAGAGCAAATACTACGACGTGGTCGAACGCACCCTCTACAACGGACTCATCTCGGGCGTATCGCTTGACGGCGGAAAGTTCTTCTATCCCAATCCGCTCGAATCGGCCGGCCAGCATGAGCGTCAGGCATGGTTCGGCTGCGCATGCTGCCCGTCGAATGTGTCGCGGTTCATTCCGTCGCTTCCGGGATATGTCTATGCCGTACGGAACGATGAGGTGTTCGTCAATCTATTCATGGAGAACAGCGCAGGCATCGATGTGTCAGGCAAGCGCGTGAACATCAGCCAGCAGACATCATATCCGTGGAACGGCGACATAGCCCTGACGGTCGATGACAACAAGGCCGGAAAGTTCGATCTCCGCATACGCATTCCGGGATGGGTGCGCGGCCGGGTGGTGCCGTCTGACCTTTACGCATACGATGACAGTGTGACGACTGGCTACACTGTCAGTCTCAACGGAAGCCGGGTGGAAGCCGAACTCGAGGACGGATATTTCCGGATCAGCCGCAAGTGGCGCAAAGGCGACCGTGTCGACATACACTTCGACATGAAGCCTCGCATAGTCAAGGCTCATGATGCCGTCGAGGCCGACCGAGGCCGTGCGGCAGTCGAGCGCGGACCTCTTGTGTACTGCGCCGAATGGCCCGACAACGACTTCGATGTGCTCCGCGTACTCCTCAACCGGCAGCCTGAGTTCGAGGTCATCGAGCGTCCCGGGCTGCTCCACGGCATCACTCAGCTCGTCACCGACGGACAGGAGTGCTCATACGATGACAAAGGCCGTCTCGTGCTACGGGATGTGAAAATCAATATGATACCCTACTACGCCTGGGCCCACCGTGGCGCGGGCAACATGGCCGTGTGGCTCGCTCGCGACCTCAGCGCCGTACGTGCCTCCGGAAGTGAAGAGCGTAAGAAACAATCAAACGAATTTTTCCAATGAAAAGACACTCTGTCATACTCGGCGTGCTGCTGGCCTGCTCGCTCGCAGCCACTGCCGAAAGCCTCACAGTCGAATCTCCTGACGGAAATCTCAAAGTCACAGTCGATGCCTCTACGTCCACGCCCGGACGTGTCACGTACTCGGTGACATACGCCGGAGAGACCATGCTTGAGCCATCGCCCCTCGGATTCATAGCCAACACGGGCAACTATGCCGATTCACTGGTGCTCACCGGTCATGAAGCAGGGCCTTACGCCGATGACTACCGACTGCGCACGGCCAAGAAGAATGTGGTCAACTACCGCGCCAACGAGCTCAAAGTCAACCTGAAGAACGCGCAGGGCAATCCGGTGACGGTGGTTTTCCGCGTAAGCGACCACGATGTTGCGTTCCGCTACGACATACCGCGGCAGAACGGCGGCGAGACAGGCTCTATGGTCATACGCCGCGAGCTCACGGGCTTCGACCTCCCTTCAGGGACCACTATCTTCATGACTCCGCAGAGCGACCCGCTGATAGGCTGGAAGCGCACCAAGCCCAGCTATGAAGAGGAATATCAGTTCGACGAACCGATGACCAACCGGTCGGCATACGGCCGCGGCTATACCTTCCCCGCCCTCTTCCGCATCGGCGATAAGGGATGGGTGCTTGTGAGCGAGACCGGCGTCGACAGCCGCTACTGCGGCTCGCGCCTGGGCGACATGACGGGCGACGGTCTTTACTCCATCGAGTTCCCTATGCCTGAAGAGAACAATGGAAACGGCACCTCATCTCCCGGTTTCTCTCTTCCGGGCCATACTCCCTGGCGCACCGTCACCACCGGCAAGGACCTTGCTCCGATTGTCGAGACAACGGCTCCGTGGGACAATGTGGCTCCGCTGTACGAGCCGTCGCAGAACTTCACCTATGGCAAGGGGACATGGAGCTGGATACTGTGGCAGGACAATTCGATAAACTACGACGACCAGGTCCGATTCATCAATCTGGCCTCCGAAATGGGCTACTCATACACTCTGGTCGACTGCGGATGGGATATCAACATAGGACGCGAGCGCATGGCCGAACTCGCCCGATACGGACGCAGCAAGGGAGTAGACCTCTTCCTCTGGTACTCCTCGAGCGGCTACTGGAATGACATCGTGCAGAGCCCGATCAACATCATGGACTCGTCAATATCGCGCAAACGAGAGATGAAGTGGCTCCGGGACAACGGCATACGAGGCATAAAAGTCGACTTCTTCGGAGGTGACAAGCAGGAGACCATGCGCCTGTACGAAGACATTCTCTCCGACGCCAATGACGCCGGGCTGATGGTGATATTCCACGGCTGCACCATCCCTCGCGGATGGGAGAGGATGTACCCCAACTACGTCGGTTCAGAGGCTGTGCTTGCCAGCGAGAACAACATCTTCGGCCAGGACCACTGCGACAAGGAAGCTCAGCGCTCGGCACTCCACCCCTTCGTGCGCAACACCGTCGGGTGCATGGAGTACGGCGGCAGCTTCCTCAACCGACGCATGAGCAAAGGCAACAACAGCGGCAACGTGCGCCGCACCACCGACGGACACTCACTCGCCACCGCAGTGACTTTCCAGAATCCCATCCAGAACTTCGCCCTTGCGCCCGAGAATCTCCTGTCCGAATCGGAAGGCGGCGCATCGGTCACAGCGCTCGACTTCATGCGTAAGGTCCCCACGACATGGACTGACACCCGCTTCATCGACGGCTATCCCGGCCGCTATGTGGCGCTCGCCCGCAAGAACTTCGGAGAATGGTACATCGCTGCTACCAACGGCACCGACGAGCCTCTTGAACTCACTCTCGACCTCTCCCGCTTCGTGGACAAAGACCGCTCGGTGACCGTCATCAACGACCGGCCCGACGGCACCCTCGGACGCACCGAGATGAAGGTGAAGAACCCGGCTAAATTCCCGATAACCATCCAGCCCCGCGGCGGATGTGTGATCAAGACACATCTCATCATACGCTAACCAGTTAATACCTAATAATATGCAACAAATCCTAAAGAAAGCGCTTCTGGTGCTATTCGTGGTTCTCGCATCAGTCAGCTGCTACGCAGGCAAGTTCGAGGCCGGGAAAGGCACATTCCTCCTCGACGGCGAACCCTACGTGGTCAAGGCCGCAGAGCTCCACTATCCACGTATCCCCAAAGAATATTGGGACCACCGCATCAAGACGGTCAAGGCTCTTGGCATGAACACCGTATGCCTGTACACATTCTGGAACTCGCACGAACCGAAAGAAGGACAATTCGACTTCACGGGGCAGAACGACCTGCGCGAGTTCATCAAACTCTGTCAGGCCAACGACATGAAGGTCATCCTCCGTCCCGGCCCATATGTGTGCGCCGAATGGGAGATGGGCGGACTCCCCTGGTGGCTCCTCAAGAAGAAGGACATACGGCTCCGCGAGAACGACCCCTACTTCCTGGAGCGTGTGGACAAATTCCAGAAAGCTGTCGCCGACCAGGTATCTGACCTCACCGTGGCCAACGGAGGCCCCATCATCATGGTACAGGTCGAGAACGAATACGGCTCATACGGCATCGACAAGGAGTACATCGCCAACATCCGCGA
>CAMWZB010000125.1 GCA_947178655.1 uncultured Porphyromonadaceae bacterium | reverse complement strand
GTCCACCAGCAGCCGATTGTCTTGAGGCGGGGGAGCCAGGTGTCATTGTCCCAGCCGCAGCTCTGGAACATTGACCAGAAGCCGTGGTTCATGTGGAACCAGAGAGCGACGAAACCGATGATGTAGATTACGGGAGTCCACCAGTTCTGGAATGCCATCTGGAGGAAGATGGTGCCGTAGCGGGGATCGGCTACGATGCCATTGACGGTGGGGAATGCAGAGAGGTCATGAGCGACGAGCTCCTGAAGCTGCATCTTTGCCCAGAACTGGATCAGGTGCACGATCAGGAAGGCTACGATGACGATGCCGAGAACGAGCATGTTCTTCGACGACCATTCTACGCCGGGAGCCGCGCCTGCTATGGCATAGCGGTCGTTACCGCGGGCGCGACGGTTCTGAAGCGTCAGCCACACTGCATAGATGATATGTATGATGAAGAGCACTGCCAGGCCCATAGAGGCTACGAGTGCGTACCAGTTGGCTCCGAGGAACTCGCAGATCATGTTGTAGGCTGCGGGCCACAGGAGGGCTACTGAGTTCATCAACACGTGAAATGTTACGAATAGGACTAAGCAAATGCCCGTGATGGCCATCACGAACTTACGTCCTATAGATGAGCATGTTAACCACATAAGATGATTGTTTTTGTTTGAATTATGAATTGTTTGTGTTTTGCAGTGTGCTATGGCCCGGCACATTCGTGCCGGGAATCCCTGTGCAAATTTAAGATTTTTATACAAGCCGTGCAACTAAAAAAGGAAAAATTTCCTTATTAAACGGAGAGAACCGGGCCATAGGATGGCCGTCATCAGTCGATATGCTCAAGGATATATACAATGGGCTTCTTCATGAACGGCAGTGGCGTGATCACCACTATGCCCAGACCCCACCAGAAGACGTGGAGGAATGCCGTCAGGTCGAAGTGGCATACCAGCAGTGCGATGACACTGTAGACGGCGAGGCTTATGATGCCGAACGATGCGTGATAGCCGACGGAGTAGCTTGAACGCTCCTCGCTGACGGCGATGAACACCACGAGAAAGAACAGGCCGATGAATGTGCCCCACCACCATCCGGCGTTGCCGATTACTTTGCCGTTGTCGATATTGTCCGGCGAGGCTATTTCCAATGACTGCTCGACTCCGGTCGGCGTGTGCGGCATCAGCAGGAAGAAGTAGCGGCTGCCGTTGGCCGACAGCTGATAGGATATGACCGTGTCAGTCTTTTCGCCGGAAGTCATGGCATAGGTGCGTCTGATGTAGTCGTGGGTCCAGTCGTGCCACGGCTCCTGCTCTTCGTGCAGGAGGACCGCATCGGTGAGCTTGGGGTACATGTGGAATTCTCCTTTCTCCCTGACCTTGGCTTCGTCCTTGCCATCGAGCGACAGGTGCTTCACCATAAGTGACATGTCGCGGCTGAATGCCAAAAGGTCCAGCCCTTCGTATTTCTCGGTTACGAGAGTGTCGGGGATGTGGAATCGGAGTTCGCCTATGCTTATCTCACGGGCTTGTGCGCATGTGGCAAGCAGAGCGGCGACGAAGAGTATAAGTAGTTTTTTTATGACCATATACGATTAGAGAGCATTATGAATTCCGGTCAGGCTATCCAGTAAGGAATATAGAACAGATTCAGCAATTCGTGGCACAGATACACTAAGATAAGGAATGACACTGCTACGCCGGCTACAACAACCATCCATGTTTTGTTAAAGCTGTCGGAGAGAAAGAATAACAAGCAGCATAGGCCTGCAATGATGGCGAAGCACCACTTTGCAAATGCTGAAAGGCGCATCTTGGGCGTGGAGAACGACTCGATGATTCTGTCGGCTTCTTCGGAATCGATATTGTCTCCGTATATTGAGATGAGATGGGGGATGTCATCGTCGTAATATGTGACAGTGCGCATGCCTCCGCCTCCGGCAAGCTGATATGTGCGCTCGATGCGTTTGATCCATCTGGAACGAGTCTCTGACAGCTGTTCGGGCAGGTTATAGATGACGTGGTCGAGGGTGTCGATGTATTCCTCCCGATAGCTCAGTTTGGTGTTCTCGACGTCGTCAAGTTCGTTGCGCTTGATGTTGGCGGCGTCCATCGTGAATACGGATACGAAGGTTGAGGAGTCGGGGCTGGCGGCGCGCAGATTGAAGCCATTCTCGCCGCTGTGCTGAACAGTCCATGCGTCGGGCAGCGTGATTTTGTACTTGTAGGCTTTGTCATGTACCTGCTCTGCTCCGGCGAAAAGGCAGATAGAAAGCAGAAAGAAGAGAAGGACCGAAAATTGTCTCATCGTATCAGGACTGGAGGTTAGATATTCGAAAGATAAATAGGATTCTATGCAAAATTAAGCAATTATTGCTTATCTGCCAAATATTCATTAAAATACCGGGAACGCAAAAAAACGAGACCGCGCCGGTCGGGGGTGCGGTCTCGTGGAAGAGTCGGTCGGATGTCCTTACTTTTTCAGAACCTTGCAGGTGAAAGTTCCGCCGTCGGTTTCGGCCCTGACGATGTAGAATCCCGGGGCGAGACGGTCGACGCTGAGCGATGCGCCTTCCGGCACGTCGGTCCAGCGCAGGTACTCGGCTCCGCCGATGTCGTACACGGCAAGGATGCGGGCTGTGCGGTAGCTGCCCGAGACGGTCATCACATCATGCAGCGGGGCGGGGGAGACTGTGAAGTCGCCCTTGCCTGTGTCGATGCTGCCGACTCCGGTCGACGTGGCGAAATTGGCAAGGATGGTCATGTGACGGTCGACAGTCACGGTGTGGGTGTCGCGGTCAGAGACGGGTTGTCCGTCGACCACCCAGTTGCCGAAGCGGAAGCCGTCGTTGGGACGTGCCGTGAGTTCGAGAACCGTGCCGTGAGGATAGATGCCTGAGGATGCGTTCTCGACATATCCGTGGTCGGGATTCGCCATGATGTCGACGGAGTAGTGCCTGATGGAGAAAGTCGCGGTGAACTCCTCGTCGGCTGTCATCACGTATTCGAATTCGGGTTCGGTTGTATATATCGAGCCGTTGTGCATCCATCCGGTGAAGTCGTATCCTTCAGCCGGAGTGGCGGAGAATGTCACGGTCGAGCCGTGGCCAGTCTGCTGCGATTCGGGCGACACGGTTCCGGCACCTTCGGGCGATATGCTGACGGTGAGATTTACCTTCCCGTCGATGTACTGTATCCACGATGTGCTCCGGCCGTTGCGTCCGTTGAAGCCTTCGGCATCGGTGATGCCTTCGGTGTTCACGGTGAGCACGTAGTAGCCGTCGGCCAGGGTCGCATTGCCCAACCCGAGTGTGAAGGTCATGTCATCAACGGGTGTCACGGTCACATGGGTCGCATCGACGTGCTGTCCGCCGCAGGTGAGCGAGATGTCGTCGGCGGTGAATGAGGCCGGGTCGACTGCCTTGTTGAATTTCACGTCCACTTGTCGGAGTGCGGCATAGCGCATTTCGTCGCGTTCGACTCCGGCGAATCCCTCCACCTCGAGTTCGACTTCGGGCCGGTCCTCGAAGGTGATGACATATGTCTCGTCAGATGTCTGGTGTGCGGCGATGTGGATTCGCGCTTCGTGCACGGGGTCCTTTCCGTCGATGAGCGTGCACCACGTCTGCCAGGCGTTGTCTGTCGGCAGAGCGGCTCCGTCGCTCTTGCGGGTTACGGCCACGATTCTGCGGCGTCCGCCTGAGGGGTCGGCAGTGGCGCCGTAGTACCAGTGCTCGCCGGCTCCGGCTGCCACGGTGAGTTCGGCAGTCGTCTCGGAAGTCATGACGGCGCTTACGGCAGATGCCATTGCCACGGCTTCAGGGTCGGAGCCGTCGCTGAAGTATACCATGTCAGGCAAGTCGGCATCGTCGATGATGTCGTTAGCCAGGAAGGCGCGTGTGGCCGGGCTTGCTCCGGCATCGGCGGTGAATCCGCGGATGAGTTCGTGCACAGCCACGCCGGAGAGCAGCGACAGGTCGGGATTGCCGTATGAAGTCACATGTGTGGCCTCGACGTCATAGTCCAGGAAGTGTCCCAGGAGGGTGGCTTCGAGCCACCACTGCGCATAGGCTGTCGACTGTGCTGGAATGTCTCCGAAGTCGGTGGCTATCGAACTGCCGAGCGACAGCACTTTGTCGGCTCCGTTGAGCTGCGAGCTCACCAGAGTGAAGTTGATGAGCCTGTCTCTTATAAACATATCCGAGCCCACGAGACCGAGGCTGATCTAGTATGCAGTCTTCTGCTTGAAAAAAAA
>CAMWZB010000124.1 GCA_947178655.1 uncultured Porphyromonadaceae bacterium | reverse complement strand
GAGGGAGGATGCTTCCGGCCGGCTTCGATAGTTTGTAGAAATTGAAGAATGTGGTTTCGTCGACAGTCATCGAGTCTATTACTTCGATTTTCTCTACACGGTCAAGCATATTGCGCATCATCAAGAGCCGAGATTTCTGCCGGGCATATTCTTCGGGCTCGGATTTCTTGGATTTTTTGAGAGACTCGCTCCACTTGTCCATATGCTCCTGAGCGGCATCAACATCGTAGCGGTCGAAAGCTATTCGGGCGAGCTTCGCCGAAGCATCGGCCACTCCCCTGCCCTCTGCAACGGTCAGAGGACGCACAGCCTCGTCGACTTCGCCGAGATTGTACAACGACGCCCCGAGAAAGTATGTCGCATTTCCATCGCGTGGCGAGCGCTTCACAACGGGGCGCATAAGTTTCACCACTTCCTCGTACTTGCCCTGATGGTAGAGTTTGCGAGCCTCGTCAATGGGGCCGGCCACAGCTGAATCCACCGCGCCGGCAGCACATAAAGCTATGATATATCTTTACATTCTCATTTTTACAAGGTCTACGGGTACAAAGTTAACAAAAAAAATTTGCCTGCGCAGGTTTTTATCAATCAAAAATCCGTAACTTTGCCATGAAATCATCACATTACACACACAATCGTATACATGAACCTGTCAAAAAAACTTGCATCACTCACTATCGCCGTTCTTGGCTCATTGTCCCTCCATGCCGAAATGTATATTTCCGATACTCACTACGACTGGAGCGGACTTGCACAAAACATCACATCAACATCAAAACCTGCTTATGAACAGGCTCACGACATATATCGGTGGCTGACTGAAAACATCAGCTACGATACGACATACAGCATACACACAGCTGACGCCACATATGAGAATAAACGAGGTGTGTGTCAAGGCTATGCCGAACTATATTATCGCATAGCCGAATCCCTTGGGCTTCGCTCGTACATAATATCCGGAAAATCAAAAGACAAAAACGGCGATGTCGCTCCTGAAGGGCATGCATGGCTGTTCGTCTACACCTCGGAGAACAGTGGAATTCTGGTCGATCCGACCTGGGGCGCGGGAACTGTCGACGATGGCATTTTCACGCGCCGTCCGAACGAAGAATGGTTTCATGCCGACCCTCGGTGGATGATATTCAGCCATTATCCCGAAGAGGATGTCTATCAGCTGCTTGACCAAAAAGTGAGCTACGACGACTTCGTGCGAATCGGGCACTATACTCCGTCAATGGGACTCTACGGTTATGACCCTGCCACACTGCTGGACGATGAGCGTGCCGGAAGGCGCAAAGAGATGCCGAACTTCTACTCAACCCAGATTGACGAATTCGCCACTGCTATCCAGGTACCTACCGAACGCACCCTGCGCATAGGCAAAAAATATACTTTCTACTTAAAGGGGCGCGACGGAGTACGCTTTGCTGCGACTGATGACGACCGCTTCGAAAAAAGTTCGACTACGACCACGAACAGTTTTGCAGTCGTCGAATTCGTACCCTCTCAAGCAGGCAAGCTGGTGCTGTGCGCCACTACGAGCAACGACCCGAAGACTGAATGGACCAATCTTGTAGAATACGTCGTGGATCAGCCGACTGCAGCCGAGACTGCTGCGCTCGAACGCGAATACCCGATGCTGTCACCGCTCCTATGCTCGATGACGAACTTTCATCGCAGCGGCATGGAACACTACTGCGTAGATGCAGCCGAGATTCTTCGGCAGATTCGGACGGAAGGCTTCCATGAACTGCCAAAGTTCTATGGCAAAGTCAACTGCCGCATCGGTCAGGTGCCGTGGTCGGGGATACTCAAGTCCGGCAAGAGTTACGAGTTCGAGCTATTTGTCCCAAAAGGAGTGGAGATTGCAGTAGTCAACGGCGAAAACTGGCATAGGGACACCCGGACCGATTCCGCTACCGGTGGCTCAATAGTCACCATTCCAGAGGCCAATCCGGGCACAATCGAACTGATGGTGCAGACGCAAGGCCGAAAATTCACTACCGTACTGCAATACCGTGTCGAGTAATCAGTCAGAGATGAAAAGGTCGCGGATGACGCTGTCGCAAAGAAGCCACCGTGATTCCGGCACGACAAGGCGAGTTCTGTCTTTTATGACGAGATTGCCCGCACTCAAGTGAGGCCCGGCCGCTTGCGATATGCGGGTTGCTACGTCTTGCCCGAAATTTTCGAGATTGAGGCCGCGAGCCGTACGGAGCGATATGAGTATCATATCGTTGATGCGATCTGTTGCGGTCTCCTCGTCCACGACAAAAGCGTCCGCCGGATTGGCAAGCCAACGGTTGAGATTCGATGGCACGAATCGCCGCACACCATCCGCGCCGAGACTGTGTGCGCCGGGACCGAGGCCGAGATAAGGAGTGCCGTCCCAGTATGATGAGTTGTGTCTGGAGATATATCCCGCACGAGCGAAATTGGATATCTCATAGTGTTCCATCCCGGCAAGGCGCGCTTCGGAGCATAGAACACCGTACATCTGCTCGAGGACTTCGTCAGCCTGCTCGAAGACTTCTCCTTTCTCCCTTAGGCGGTATAGCCGTGTACCGGGCTCAAAGCTCAGGCAGTAAGCCGACAGATGCGTGATGTCCGAATCAAGAATTGCTCCTACACTCCTGCGCCACGATTCGACAGACTGCCCCGGAAGTCCGTATATCAGGTCGCCACTTACGTTGGCGATACCTGTACGGTGCAGTATGTTGATAGCTTCAAGAGCTTTTTCCGCAGTGTGTCGGCGTCCTACAGCACGAAGCTCGCCGTCATCAAGTGACTGCACTCCGATACTGACTCGGTTCACCCCGGCTTTCATCCACTCATCGGCTGCCGCGGCACTGACATCCTCGGGATTAACCTCTATCGTGAACTCCACGACATCTTCAGCCGGAAATAGGCCGGCAAGCCGAGAGAACAGCTCCGGCTGAAGTATAGAAGGGGTTCCACCGCCGAAATAGAGTGTCGTGACCGGCTCTGAACCAAGTTCTCCCTGCCGGGCCTCCCATTCTCTCTCCAGCGCAGCGACATAAGCATCAACCCGCGAAGTGCTCGCCAGCGAATAGAAGTCGCAGTAGTAACACTTCGAGTGACAGAACGGTACATGTACGTATATTCCGGCCATATATCTCAGTCATCTCGTGGAATCCGACCGCAGAGCGACTGAAAATTGCAGTAATTGCAACTTGCTATGCGCTCGCACTGCCTTATCGGCACGTTTTCATCGAAGATTTCCGACACAAGATCTACGAGCAACGGCCTGAAAGTTTCTCTTAATGAATCATAGTCAGTCACTTCCTTTCCTGCCACTTTAAGCAGGCCCAGACCATATCCGGCCGACAGCTGGCGCATCGGATGAAGCACCGGGACGATGTGTGCTTCCGCATCAACCATCGACTTATATGCCTCCGCGTATGTGAAAAGCTGAAATATACCGTCCTTGTCAGTACTGTTCCGGTTAAGCAGTCCGGCCACATCCGACGCTACCGTATCGTCTGCTCCCGTCTTGAAATCAACGAAGCGATATAGGCCGGACTCGAGTTTGTCGAAGCGGTCTATCGACATATAGAAGTTCACAGACAGTGAGTCCGAGATATCCCACACACCATTGACCTTGTACTCATTGTCAAGGAATACGAAAGACTGACCTTCCGCGCAGTACAAATCCCGCTCGCCTTTGAGATTAGCACGGGCTATACGTGCCACAAGGTCGACAGCAAGAAGTGCTTCAGCTGCCGGATCCACCGTAGACATGTCTGCAACACGGGGATAGCGCTGCTCCATCACCAGCCGACGTGCGATGTCATCGACCTCGTGATTGCCCGGATTCAGCCAGTGGTCAAATGTCGACGCCGTAATCACCTGATTCCTATATCCTTCGAACAGCTTCTGAATCACACTGTGCACAAGCGTTCCGAACTCCGATGCCTGTATGTAGTCAACCATCTCGTCCGACCCGCGCATTCGCCTGGCATATTCGAGATAGAACTTCATCGGGCATTGCTTGTAAGTCTTCAGAGCGGATGCCGACAGTCGCAGCGAGCCACCCTGTCTGAACTCATTGAGATATCTCATGACATCGTCTGTCTTGCGCAGCTCAGCCGACAGCCGCCCCTGGCTGTCGGCCTGATAGTTGAGCGAGCGCATCTCAAGCTGAACTTCAGGCATCAGGTAGCGTACCTGAGAAATGTATCTCGATATCTCGCCGTTGCCGAGCCCGTCGGTACGCGAGTCATAGA
>CAMWZB010000123.1 GCA_947178655.1 uncultured Porphyromonadaceae bacterium | reverse complement strand
ATCGGTCTTTACCAATATGGAAGGCTGCAATTCAAATAACGTATTTTTAATCGGGATATTGCACCCGGCTGTAAAATACAGCGTTCTTTTCGATTGAAATTGATACTGACGGTCTCCTGATGTCTCCGAGCCGCCCGTCGCACTCTCGGCATTCATAGTTATGGTCGGCGATGTAAGATGGGTGCACGACACGCCGGCATAGAACCGCGGATGCTCGAACCAAAGTCCCGCCGCAGCATCAAATGCCGTGCCGTGTATGTCCTGAGTCGGGATAGCATCATCATTGCTGTCGTGATAGTCATCGCCGTCAGGGATATAAACCTCCGAGCCCTTGAACGACTGGTCTGCAAAGCCAAGCTGTATGCCCACGCTCCACAGACCGCCCCACTTGCGCAGTTTGTACGACACCTGAGCTCCTAAGTCGAGAGTCTTGTACAGACCGATGCTCTCTTGCATGGCACGCACTCCCACTCCGAGCCGACGGCTCCCGAGCTTGACAGGCATTTCGGCAACTGCTGCGAATGTCTGAGGCGCATTGTCTATGCCAAGCCACTGCATACGGTAGCCGCCACGGATGCGGATATAGTCGGTAGTCCCGGTGGCCGATGGATTGAAGAATGACGGAACCTCGTAGTACTGCGCCAGATTGGGATCGTTTTGTGCCGTTGAGGCAAAGATGCCGGCGATGAGGCCAAGCAGCGACAGTACGAGACCTTTTATCCTGTTATTCATAGCGTTATTCGAAATAGAATGTGAGAACTACCATCTTCGACGTAGCCTTGAGCACCGACTGGGTGTATTTGAACTTCAACGGGTCGTCGGCAAGCTCGGGCCGCTTGTGCACAAGCACATCGCCAAGCCCGAAACAGAACTTTATCTCAGGATTGAACTTGAAATAAGGCAGATAGAAATCGCATCCGAAACCTACCGTCAGGTAGAAATCCGTGGATGACAGCTTGAATATTTCGTTGCGTTTCTTGGACACATCGAACGCTGGCATCACTCCGCCCACAAGGTAGGGCCGGGCATTGCGATAGCGTACGGCGGCATACTTCACATCGACTGGAAGCACCACGAAAGTCGACTTGATGTTCTGACGCTCTCGGGCATCGCTGCGGATATCGCGCATAGTCACGTCGCGGCTGCCGAAATACATCCCGGGAGACAGACGAAGCGAGAAATAGTTGTTCAGTCTGAGGTCGAAAAGACCATTGACGCAGAAACCGGGCTGATACGACGGTTGCTCCATACGCCACTCCTCTCCGTTTTCGGTCACGAATCCATTATGTGTGAAGTGTATGTCCGATGTGTACAGGCCGATGGAAAAACCCAGATGCCACGGACGCATGTCGGCATAAGGGCGATTCTGCAATTTGTCGTTGAACGTACGGGCCTCCGCAGGCATCGTCGACGCGATACCGCAAAGACACAACAATATCAGTATCTTATGAATAAGAGAACTTTTCATCAAGATAATAACGGACTGCGATGGCCATTTATTGCCTCGTCCCGGGGAAGAGATGCCAAAGCGCAAGACCGATGTCGCGCATCGTCAGAAGAGTAGGAGTCACTATAGGCACGAAGCGCGTATTGCTCGTGGGTGACACCAGACGCAGCTGCCCCGGATGACACCGCACGTCGATGTCAAGAGGCATCGTCACAGCGTCTCCGTCCACATGGGCGGCCCCTCCGCGATGGCGCCGTATGCGGGCCGACTGCGTGCGGATAACGTTGATGTACGCATTCTTACGCACAAGCCCCGTCAGAATGTCGACTCCGGCCATAGCGTCGGTGATAAGATTGCCGGCATGGACTATGGTCAAGTCAAGCTCGCCGTCCGTTATCGAAGCCTGAGGCGCGATGAAAGCGTTGTTGCCGTACTGCGACGCATTGCAGGCCACTACAAGAAATGCCCGCTCGGTAATAGTGTGGCCGTTCACCTCGATGGTGTACTCCTCGGGGTTGAACTTGAGATATTCATTGATGGTATTGCGCAGATACATGATGATGCCTCGGCGCTTCTCGCGTGCGCACCGCTCGCTCACCGCCGCATCGAAACCCACCCCGAACGTGCAGAAAAATGGACGTTCATTGGCTGTGCAGTAGTCTGCCGTTACTATATTGCTCTGTGCGATTATCTTCAGCGAGCGGTCTATATCCACAGGAATACCGATATGACGCGCCAGACCATTGCCCGAACCCGTGGGAATTATACCGAGAGCGGTATGTGTTCCTGTCAGTGCCGAAGCTATTTCGTTGACTGTGCCGTCGCCGCCGCAGGCAACCACCACATCGATGCCTCTATCCACGGCATTGGCCGCTATTTCTCGACCATGACCCGGTCCTTCGGTGAAGGCCATCTCAAAGTCAAGTCCAAGCCCGTTGAGCCGATGATAGATATGCGGGATTATACGATGCTTGGACACCCGTCCCGATGCCGGATTGATTATCACCAGATGCTTCTTCATCAGCGTATCTTCACAAAAAGAGGTATCAGCGCATCCACATGCACGGGCGCATCAAGCCCTTTCACCCGGACGTCAGCATCGGCATCAGAGAATATCACTGCCACTCGATTGCCGCTCTTGCGGTCGGTTTTGTACACTGTCAGCACATCGGCCTGCCCTACCCTGCTGCGCTCGAATTTACTTTTCCCGCGCCACACGGCAGGATTGGAGGCCCGGAAGTGGAGCACCGCCGAGATATAGTCTTTCAGCGCTCGCTCGCCGGGCGTACGCGCTTCGAGATGCCCGGATGTACGGGCTATATTATCCTTCTGCGCACCCGTAGCCTCTCGGCTCCGGTCTGCGTACTCATCGCCATAATACAGCGTTATTGCACCGGGATACGCCGCAAGGATTCCGTGGCGCAACATCAGCTGACGATAGTAGAGACTGTCAGCCGTATCGAAGCGGTCTGCAAGACGATAGCCGTCATGATTGCCCAAGAACAGATTGGGATTGAGCTTATTGCTGCTGTAACCGCGTTTGCGGGGCTGCGACAGCACTCGCTGCACATCGTCCCAACCGCCGCTCAGCCCGGCTCCGTCAGGATTCTGCATAGGGCCGCTTATCAGCTCTTTGCCGTCGAAGTCGAACGCGCTGGTCAGACCGCCGTCGCGGTACACTCCCCGGTTGATTACATCAGCCGTCCCCCAGTCCTCGCCGACCATATAGCCGAGAGTGCCCCACTTCTCGCCGCGGTTGCGGCGTTCGGTGGCAAGGTCCTCAACTTCCTTCCGAATCTCTCTCCAGTAGTTGTGGCCGCCCTGAGTAGCCTGATACGCCTGATCAAGACGCCAGCCGTCCACACCATATCGGTCAATCCAGTACGTTGCCACCTCCTTGAAGTAAGGCAACGATTCGGGATACTTCACATTCCCTGTGCCGCCATCCTTTCCTCGGTCGCTGTAACTCGTCGTACTGTCGATTTCATAGCCCGACGGCGACGGAGATGTCACTCCGCCATGATGCCCGAACACTCCGTCAAGTATCACGTAGAGTCCGCGGCGGTGAGCCTCGTCCACGAACTCTCGGAAGTCAGCCTCGGTGCCGAAGTGCGGATCAATTGAGAAATAATCATTCGTGAAGTAACCCGTTGCCCTCAGCTTTTCACCACCTGAAGCCGTCGAACTGTCGAACACAGGAGTGAGCCACACAGCATTCACTCCAAGCGATGCTATGTGGTCAAGTGCTGCGGTGGCTCCCTTGATGTTTCCGTTCTTTGTATGCCCGTCAGGACCCCACATGGCAGTATAGCCGGGCCCTCCATCAGGCGAATGTTGGAACGACGCCACCATGATCTGATAGATTGCAAGAGACCGCTGAGCGTCAGGTACCGAGGCGACACTTCTGATGCTGCGGCCGCTCAAAATCGCGGCCGCAAGCATAAAAAGTGTTATAAAACATGTTTTTCTCATCAATTTTGCTCCTTCTCAGAAAACTCCATCAAATAACTTTTCACGAAGTCATCGATGTCACCGTCCATAACACCCCCTACGTCAGAGGTTTGATAGTTTGTACGGTGATCCTTCACACGACGGTCATCGAACACATATGAACGTATCTGCGAGCCCCATTCGATTTTCTTTTTGCCGGCCTCGACCTTGGCCTGCTCGGCCATGCGGTGCTCGAGTTCCTTTGCATACAGTATCGAACGCAGCTGGCGCAGGGCGTTCTCTTTGTTCTTCGGCTGATCGCGCGTCTCGGTATTCTCGATAAGGATTTCCTCCTTCTCGCCGGTATACGGGTCTGTGAGCTGGT
>CAMWZB010000122.1 GCA_947178655.1 uncultured Porphyromonadaceae bacterium | reverse complement strand
ACTTTCAGGTGCTGTGGAATCACAGTCAGGACAGCAAGTTCAACCCCAACATGTCCCTGTCGGCAAGTGTGAACTTCACCACCTCGGGGTATTCGCGAAACGATGTCGGCTCGTACTACTCGCCATCTTTCACAGAGAATACCAAGAGTTCGACAGTGAACATGACCTATCGGTTCCCGAACTCGAAATGGAGTTTTTCCACGACCTTCAACATCGCTCAGCGCTCGCAGGACTCCACCCTGGCCGTATCGTTCCCGAACATCACCGTCACGCTCTCTCAGGTATATCCATTCAAGCGCAAGAAAGCCGTGGGCGCCGAGAAGTGGTACGAAAAAATCAAACTCTCCTACACAGGTCTGCTCCAGAACTCGCTTACCGCCAAGCAGGACGAGTTCTTCAAAAAAAGTCTTGTCAAGGACTGGCGCAACGGCATGAGTCACGCGTTGCCAATTTCGGCCACATTCAACGCCTTCAACTACATCAACATCACTCCGTCGATAAGACTCACAGACCGTATGTACACCAACAAGGTGCGCCGCTCGTGGGACGAAGAACTGATGCGTGAACAGGCCGACACGACCTACGGGTTCTATAACGTCTGGGACTTCTCGGCATCAGTATCCATGGACACCAAGGTCTATGCCTTCTTCCAGCCGCTGGGGTTCCTTGGAAAGAAAGTGAAGATGGTGCGATGGGTAATGACACCGTCGCTGTCATTCACCGGAGCGCCTGACTTCGGCTCGCCGTTCTTCGGCTACTACGGCAACTACAGCTACATCAACAGCCGCGGAGAAGAGCAGGTGCGCAAGTACAGCTACTTCCAGGGCGCACAGTTCGGCGTGCCCTCACAGGGCAAGACCGGCTCGATAGCCTTCGCTCTGGCCAACAACCTTGAGATGAAGGTAAAGAGCGACAACGACTCCATCGGAGAGAAGAAGATATCGCTTATCGAGAACTTCAACATATCGCAGAGCTACAACATAGCCGCCGACTCCCTCCGCTGGAGCGACATCAGCACATCAATCATGCTGCGACTGACCAAAGGATTCAATCTCAATCTGCAGGCCACCTGGGACCCCTATACGTATGCCCTCAACTCATCGGGAGCTCCTGTGAAGGTCGACCGCACCCGCCTGCAGGCCGGAAAAGGCTTCGCCAAACTGATGCGCACCGGCACATCGTTCTCGTACACATTCAACAACGACACTTTCCGCCGCAAGAAAGACAACAAAGACCAGAAGAATGACAGCGACAAAGGAGGAGCCGAACGCGAACGCGACCGGAACGACCACGATGCTGACGGCGTACAGATGAATCCGGACGGATATGCCAAGTGGTCGTGCCCGTGGAGCCTGTCTCTGAATTATTCGGTCAATTACAGTTACGGCAACTTCAACAAGCAGAAGATGGAGTACGACGGCAAGATAACGCAGAATCTGTCATTCTCGGGCAATATACGGCCCACACCGGCGTGGAACTTCTCATTCACGGCTTCGTATAACTTCGACACCCACCGGCTGGCCTACATGAACTGCAACATCTCCCGCGACCTGCACTGCTTCACCATGCGTGCCAGCATAGTGCCTGTAGGGCCGTACAAGAGCTACAACTTCCACATATCGGTCAACTCTTCCATGCTGAGCGACCTCAAATACGACAAACGCTCCTCAGTCAGCAACGGTATCCGCTGGTACTGAGAAGCGCGTGTATGGTGGTTTGAGCGAGAACTGTCAGATATTGACCCTGCGAGTGGTGCCTGCTCCCTTAATGATATAGATGCCTCCGGTGCCGAGTCGCAGACGCACCGTTCCGGGAGCTATAGTGCGCGAAGTGACAAGTTGTCCCAGAATCGTGAACACCTCTACCTTGACAGGAGCGGAGACGGTGATGTAGATATATCCGTCGCGGACATCGGCATCGAAAGCCGAAGTCTGTCCGGTCTCTACTCCGAGAGTGCCGTCAGTTCCGGGATCAGATCTTTCGACCACTTCCCATACAGGCGCACGCGATGCGGCATGGCTTGCGACAGGGACGCCGAGCGCCAATGTGAGCGCCAGCACTGACACAAGACTGCGGAAGCGGGTGAAGAGACTGTTCATAGCATTATTTACGATGAGGGATGACAGTAAGCTCGCCGGCAAGTGAGACGCCGAGACGCCGCTTGACTTCACAGGGCTCAAGACCGAGGCCGAAGAGATACATCATCTTTGTTATGGCAGCTTCGAAAGTCATGTCATGACCCGAAACGACCCCTGCGGCACGCAGATAGTCGCCGCCCATATAACGCGATGTCTGCACTCCGCCGTTGACACACTGTGTGACATTGAGAATGACGACTCCACGGTCCACAGCCTCGCGTATGGCGTCAATGAACCATCCGCCGGTGGGACCGTTCCCGGCTCCGTATGTGCGGAGCACCACACCGCGGACATCTGGCGCGCTCAGCTGATAACGCAACAGGTCCTCATTGAGTCCGGGGAAGAGGTCGATAGGCATTACGTGCGTATCCAACTCGAAATTGGGGTCGAGAGGCATGCCATTGTGCACCTTCCGAAGTGCGTCGAAATCGAATGTTATACCCAGACCGATTCTTGCCAAAGCAGGATAGTTGCTGCTCTTGAACGCGTTGAAATTATCGGCGCTGCGCTTTGTGGCGCGATTGCCACGCCAGAGATAATTCTCGAACAGAATGGCTACCTCCCGAACGGTGGGACTGCCTGAGACATTGCGGGCCGCGGCGATCTGAAGAGCCGTGATGAGGTTTTCCTCGCCATCGGTCCGGACCTCACCTATAGGCAGCTGCGAACCGGTGATAATGACGGGTTTGCACAGATTGCCGAGCATGAACGACAGGGCCGAGGCCGTATACGCCATGGTGTCGGTGCCATGCAGCACTACAAACCCGTCGTAGTCGTCGTAATTGTCGGCTATACTGTGCGCGATCGTCTGCCAGTGCGACACGTCCATGTCTGACGAGTCGATGGGCGGATGAAACTGAATATTGTCTATCTCATAGTCGAGCATCCTGATTTTAGGCACGTTCTCCATCAGATGAGTGAAGTCGAAGGGGCGTAGAGCCCTGGTCTCCGGGTCCTCAATCATGCCTATTGTACCACCTGTGTAAACTATAAGGATGCGTGGCTTCATGCTCGATACTACGAATTAAAAGTGTTGACAGACTTGTTACTTGACTTGCGCTCCGGGGCTGCACTGGGCCGACGGAGCTGCCACAATAAGACGGCCGTCGGCATTAAGCGCTGAAAGAATCATGCCCTGAGAGAGCACGCCGCGGATTTTGGCCGGTGCAAGATTGGCTATGAAGAGCACCTGACGGCCCACGAGTTCCTCGGGACTGTAGTGCTCGGCGATGCCCGACACGATGGTGCGGTGAGCGGGCGTGCCGTCGTCGATGACAAACTGCAGGAGCTTCTTGGCCTTAGGCACTGCGGTGCAATCAAGGACTGTGCCCACGCGGATATCGAGCTTTGCGAAGTCATCGATTTTCACCTCCGGAGCGACCTCTTCAGGCTTGAACGCGGCAAGGGCATTCTGCTTCTTGATAGCTTCCAGACGGTCGGTCTGAGCCTGAATGGCGGCATCGTCGATTTTCTCGAAGAGGAGCTCGGGCTGTCCCATGACAGTGCCGGCGGCGATGGCATCGTCCGAGCCGAGGATGCTCCAGTCGAGCCTGAGGCCGCCGAGGATGGCCGCGAGTTTATGGCTCATGAACGGCATGAACGGCTCCATGGCCACGGCTATCGACGCACAGATCTGGGCGCATACATTGATGATGGTCCTGACACGCTCGGAATCGGTCTTGATGACTTTCCACGGCTCAGCATCCTGAAGATACTTGTTGCCGAGGCGGGCGAACGACATGGCGTCCTTGAGAGCCTCACGGAAGTGGAATGTCTCAAGATTGGCGGAGAGCGAAGTGCTGAGCTGTGCCATTTCGGAGAAGGCTTCGCGGTCGATGTCCTGATACTCGCCCGGAGCCGGCACGACACCTTCATAGTACTTGTGTGTGAGGACTACCACTCGGTTGACGAAATTGCCGAGGATGGCCACAAGCTCGTTATTGTTGCGGGCCTGGAAGTCGCGCCATGTGAAGTCGTTGTCCTTCGTTTCGGGAGCATTGGCAGTGAGGACATATCGCAGTACATCCTGCTTGCCCGGGAAGTCTGACAGATATTCGTGAAGCCATACCGCCCAGTTACGCGAAGTCGATATCTTGTCGCCTTCGAGATTGAGGAACTCATTGGCCGGCACATTGTCCGGCAG
>CAMWZB010000121.1 GCA_947178655.1 uncultured Porphyromonadaceae bacterium | reverse complement strand
CGCCGTCACCGGCGAGAGCTGCGCATTCCCCCATCTCGGATATACCCGCATCTGCGACGTTGGCCCGGGCGAAGTCGTTCGCCTGACCGCCGACGGCATCGAGGTCTTGCAGGCTCCGGCCGCACGCGAGCAGATATGCTCCTTCCTCTGGGTATACTACGGATTCCCTGCCAGCGACTACAACGGCATCAACGTCGAGGCCGTCAGAGAAGAAGGCGGACGCATCTCAGGACGCAAGGATGCCACCGAAGCCAACTGCGTATGCGGCGTCCCCGACTCCGGCGTAGGATTCGCTCTCGGATATGCCGAAGGACGAGGCATCCCCTACAGACGCGCAGTGCTCAAGTACACACCCACATGGCCCCGAAGTTTTACGCCGGGCAACCAGAGCCGACGCAACCTTGTGGCCAAAATGAAACTCATACCCAACAGAGCCATACTCGAGAACAAGCATGTCGTGTTCTGCGACGACTCCATAGTGCGCGGAACCCAGCTCCGCGACAATGTATCGACCTTCTTCGAAGGAGGCGCACTGGGTGTCCACGCCCGAATATCATGCCCGCCGCTGGTATACGGATGTCCGTTCATCGGATACACCTCGAGCAAGAGCGAAATGGAACTCATCACCCGTCAGATCATCAACGACTTCGAAGGATGCCCCGAGCCGGCCAACCTCGAGCGCTACGCCACCACCGGCACACCCGAGTACAAGCGTATGGTCGACGAAGTGGCACGGCGGCTCAACCTGTCCACTCTTCAGTTCTGCCACATCGAGGATCTCATCGCCAGCATCGGACTCCCGAAGTGCCGCATATGCACCCACTGCTTCGACGGTTCGAGCTACGGCCCCGAAGAGGCATACGCACAGGATCACCGGTAGACATCCGCTCACTGACACACATACCGAAAAGGATATGCCCTCCATCGAACTCACAGGAGGCATATCCTTTCTTTTTTACACAAAAAAACGCCCGACATACGCGGATTCTCACAGATTTGACGTACCTTTGCGCCATATCTTTAAATCAGCTATCCATGAAAATACACTCACGACTCCTCCTCTCATTCCTGCTCGCCGTCTCCGCATCATCTTTCAACGTCATTTCCGCAGCACAGACAGCACCCGAACCCGACCGCACCCTCACCATAGCCGACGCCGACGTACGCTCTCTCGTATACGCCGGCGGCGACAGCATCTCCAAGTTTTACCGCATCCCAGCCGCAGTCACCCTCGCCGACGGCACAATAGTCACCGTGGCCGCCCGGCGCCTTGACAGCAATGCCGACCTGCCCGGACGCATCGACGTCGTGTCGAGGCGCAGCACCGACGGCGGACGCACATGGGAGGACGTAGTCACCGTGGCCCGCCACGATGAAGGAGGCGGCTACGGCGACCCCGGACTCGGACTCGCGCCCGACGGCTCGCTCGTATGCGTCATGACACACGGCAACGGCCTGTGGCAGTCAGAGAATGGCTCGCACGCCTACATCTGCACATCCCGAAGCACCGACGGCGGCCTGTCGTGGAGCGCCCCGGCCGATATCACTCCCGGACTGTTCTCTCAGAGCGAAAACGAGGCTCCGGTGAAGTGCATCACCGCATTCGCCACATCAGGGCGCATACACACGCACTCCGACGGTTCCATGTGGTTCGTCCTTGTGGCACGTCCTGTCCTCGACATGTGGTGCGACCTATCGGTATATCCGTGCCGGAGCACCGACGGAGGACACACATGGCAGGCTCTGCCTGTGGCGGTCGACACCGACGGCGACGAATCGAAGATGACCGGACTCGCCGACGGCTCGCTGCTGATGAGCATACGCAACAGACGCCAGAACTTCCGCAAATTCTCCCGCAGCACCGACGGCGGGAACACCTGGACTCCCATCGAAAAATCATCCACACTGCCCGACCCGGCCATCAACGGCGACATCCTGACACTCCCCGACGGCACTCTCATCCACAGCATCTGCAACAGCCCTGACACACGCACGCGCGTATCCTTATATAAGTCGACGGACAACGCAGCATCCTGGCAGCGCCTCGCCGAAGTCTGCGCCGGCGGAAGCGCCTACTCGGCCTTGACTCTCCTCGACGGAGGACGCACACTCGGTGTCATGACCGAAGAGGATTCAGCCGACGGGACTGGATTCAGAATCTGGTTCACCACCTTCGACCTCGAAAAATTGCTTGGCAAAAAGTAAACTTTCACATTGACGCGAAAAGCAACATTTTCAGACCGAAACTGTAACCGCCCGACATCCGCGGACGATATCTTTGTTCAATAAAATTCGAACAGCTTCACCAAGTGTCCGGCACAAAACCGACCGGACCGAAAGAAGCCCGAATTTATTTGTCAAAATTAATTTGCAAATATCGTTTTTGTTGCTAACTTTGCCGACAAGTTAACCAACCACCCCTGCCTGACGGCAGAGACTCATAAACACTACTAAACATGGACATCAACAGTATCATGTCGGCCCTCGAGGCCAAACACCCCGGTGAAAAAGAATACCTCCAGGCAGTCCGCGAGGTTCTTATGAGTGTAGAAGAAGTCTACAACCAGCACCCCGAATTCGAACGTAACAAAATCATCGAACGCATGGTCGAGCCCGACCGCATCGTCACCTTCCGCGTCACCTGGCTTGACGACAAGGGCGAAGTGCAGAACAACATCGGCTACCGCGTGCAGTTCAACAACGCCATCGGCCCGTACAAAGGCGGCATCCGCTTCCACGCTTCGGTGAACCTCTCCATCCTTAAATTCCTTGGTTTCGAGCAGACCTTCAAAAACGCTCTCACCACCCTGCCTATGGGCGGAGCAAAAGGCGGCTCGGACTTCTCTCCCCGCGGCAAAAGCGACCGCGAAATCATGCGCTTCTGCCAGGCATTCATGCTCGGCCTCTGGAAGAACCTCGGTCCTGACCGCGACGTCCCCGCAGGCGACATCGGCGTAGGCGGCCGCGAAGTAGGCTACATGTACGGCATGTACAAGCGCCTCGTCAACCAGCATGACGGCACATTCACAGGCAAAGCCATGGAGTTCGGCGGCAGCCGCATCCGTCCCGAAGCCACCGGTTTCGGAGCTCTCTACTTCGTGCAGAACATGCTCAAGCAGCGCAATGACGACATCAAGGGCAAGATCATCGCAATCTCCGGCTTCGGCAACGTGGCATGGGGCGCTGCCCTCAAGGCTACCGAACTCGGAGCAAAAGTTGTCACCATCTCAGGTCCTGACGGATACATCTACGACCCCGCAGGCCTCGACTCAGAGAAAATCGACTACATGCTCGAACTCCGCGCTTCCGGCAACGACATCGTCGAACCCTACGCAGAGCGCTTCCCCGGCTCGACATTCTATGCAGGCCGCAAGCCCTGGGAGCAGAAAGTGGACATCGCACTCCCCTGCGCAACCCAGAACGAACTCAACGGCGACGACGCCAAGCAGCTCATCGCGAACGGTGTCGAGATGGTCGCAGAAGTATCGAACATGGGCTGTACTCCCGAAGCCATCGACGCATTCATCGAAAGCCGTACCGTATACGCTCCCGGCAAAGCTGTCAACGCAGGCGGCGTAGCAACTTCAGGCCTTGAGATGAGCCAGAACGCAATGCACCTGCAGTGGACCGCAGAGGAAGTCGACCAGAAACTCCACGTCATCATGACCGACATCCACGAACAGTGCCTCCGCTACGGCGTAGAATCCGACGGCTACATCAACTACATGAAGGGCGCGAACATCGCAGGCTTCATGAAGGTGGCCAACGCCATGATGGGCCTTGGCGTCTGCTGATAGCCAAAGCTCTCACTGACAGACTCAAACTAACCAAATATCCCGGCAGCCGACACTCGGCAGCCGGGATATTTGGTTTTCAGCCATTCAGCGCACATCGACAAAAAAAATTCCGCCGGCCTCTTCACGGAGGTTCCGGCGGAATTATGGGTTGTTATGCAAGATCCGCGACATGGCTTTGCGCATCAGCCACACACGGAGAGGCGTAATACGAATTACTTTTTCTTGCGGACAGCGTAGCGGCTCATGAACTTGTCGACGCGACCTGCGGTATCGACGAGCTTCTGCTGGCCGGTGAAGAAGGGATGCGACGAGCTGGTGATTTCAAGCTTCACGAGGGGATAGGTAACGCCATCAACCTCAATGGTCTCACGGGTTGCCACAGTCGAGCGGGTGATGAAGATTTCCTCATTCGACATATCTTTGAAAACAACTTCGCGATAGTTGGAGGGATGAATGTCTTTTTTCATTTCTTTATCTCTTTAATAC
>CAMWZB010000120.1 GCA_947178655.1 uncultured Porphyromonadaceae bacterium | reverse complement strand
GATAAAGGAGTCTCTGAAGCGTACGCCCGGGCTGGCATTTGCCAGGAGCGGCAAAAAGAGTCTCGCCGGCCTCGCGGCCGCAGTGACCGACTGGCCCGATGCACGTCGGGTCATGGCCCTGCGCCGCGAGATGGCCAAGACTTCCAATAAAAAGTATGCGGCCATGCAGACGTGCGTGTGCGACGACGGACGCATACACGGGCTGCTGCAATTCTGCGGAGCCGCACGCACAGGCCGATGGGCCGGCAGGCTGGTGCAGGTGCAGAACCTGCCGCAGAATCATTTACCCGATCTGGACTTTGCCCGCTCACTGGTCAAGGCCGGAGACCTGGACGAGTTTGAGATGAACTATGCCGACGTCACACAGGTGTTGAGCGAACTGATACGCACGGCGTTTGTCGCCGCTCCCGGGCATATCCTGCACGTATGCGACTTCTCGGCTATCGAGGCGCGCGTAGTGGCATGGATCGCCGGCGAAAACTGGGTGCTGGATGTGTTCCGTCAGGGCGGCGACATCTATTGCGCCACTGCGTCGCGAATGTTCGGCGTACCGGTCGAGAAGCACGGCGTCAACAGTCATCTGCGTCAGAAGGGCAAGATATCCGTACTGGCGTTAGGCTACGGCGGCGGAGTGTCGGCGCTGGAGGCTATGGGCGGCTCTAAGATGGGACTGTCCGAGTACGAGGAAAAGCAGACTGTGCGCCAGTGGCGCCAGGCCAACCCCAAAATCGTAAGACTGTGGGCGGTGATTGAAAAGGCGGCTGTCTCCGCTATCAAAACCGGCAATACCGTAACAATACACCGTGGCATCACCGTCGGCTACCGGTGGGGTATGCTACTTATTACCCTGCCGTCGGGACGCACGATGTGTTACCCTCGCGCCCGGGTCAGCATGGAATACGACGACGGCTGGCGAGGCGACCACGAGATTATCGAGTATGAGGGCATGGACCAAAAGACGAAGAAATGGGGAGTGACCCGGACGTACGGCGGTAAGCTCACCGAGAATGTCGTGCAGGCTGTCGCCCGCGACATACTGGGTGTGGTGATGCTTCGCGCCCGGCGTGAAAATCTTCCCATCGTGTTCCATGTGCATGACGAGATTATAGTCGAAACGCCCGAGGACCGGCCGCTGTCCGATGTAGAGGCTTTGTTCAGCGAACCGATAGAATGGTGCCGTGATTTGCCCCTGAAAGGTGCCGGGTATAGCACGCCGTACTATCTCAAAGACTAAGGCCGTATGGTGATCGATAATATATTCCCTACTGAGCAGCTATTACCCTCTCTCAAGGAGAAATACGACTGTAATTTCGCTGTTGTGCCATTTATGGATTGCCAACCAAACACCTCTTATCTTGTTGGCGATGATGGCAGAACTGTCATTGTGAGCGTCGATTTCGGGGGCTATTCTCAGATAAAAAAGGTACAGATACTACCCGCCGGCCGACGAAGCCCGAATTCTAGTCCGAGCTTTAGAAGAAGGAATAATAAAGGCTCGCAAGCCAGCACATCATTGTCTGCAGCCGTTTATGGCGCTTTTGTGCTGGGAGAAATTCCAAAGTTTAAAATATCGCACCTCGATGGCAACCCGAATAACAACAGACCTGAGAACCTTGTCGTCTCAGACAAGTCCACGTTTAAAAAAAATATCGTAGCTCTTACTGAACTATATGCACAGAAGTATAACATAGTAGCGAATATCATACGCCGTCTTGGACGAATCTCCCTCGAAGAAGCGCAAGATATTACTTCGGAAGCATTCTTCAGAATGTGCTTGTCCCGAAAGGAAATAGCGCCTGATTCAGCAGTTGGGCTGTGGCTTCTCCTTGTTAAACAAAGGTTCTATACTTTCCGACGTGACAACCGTCTGGTGTATGAAGTATACGACGCCTTTCAAAACGTGTGTGCCGCCAGCAGCGACTATGAGGAAGCATTAGAATTTCAAAGCATTATGAATTTACTGCCGGGGAATTGTCAGCGTGCAGTGGATCTAATTCTTTTCGGGCATACGCAGAGTGAGGCGGCTGCCAAAATGGGCTGCAGTCAAGCACAGATACACCTTTTGTTAAAAAAATCAAGAAACATACTAAAAGGCTATGAATAATAAAGCTAAAACCATATTTGCGGATTTCGTCTCTCAGCTGATGTCGTGCCCACGTAATTTCGAGATATGGAAATTACGTGTGGTTAAGGATTTTCTTGAAAGCAGAAATGCCATAAACAAGAAAGAAATAAAGGCGTACATCAGCACTCTTGGCACATCCGGGTATCATTCGGCGTCGGAGGTGGAGGGACTTTTGTTAGGTCTGATGCCCACTGGTAAGCAAGCCTCTGAAAAAACGAAACAGAAAGCTGATGTATCGATGCCCAGTTCCCAGGGACTAAGTAAGGAACTTAAAGAGTCAGTCTTAGCCTTTGAGCAGTGGCTTGTTCGTGAGCAAGAGTTTTCGCCGAATACCGCAAGATCATATACCCATTCAGCTTCTCATTACCTGTCTATATTTCCATCCCTTACTCAAAAGGATGTTGTGACCTACAGACAGTATCTTCTCTCAACCGGATTGTCCCATAAGACTATCAATCTGCGGATGTCAGGTTTAGTATCCTATGGAAAATTTGTTGGACGCAAGATTGAAGTGAAACGCCTCCGCTGCCTGCGCGCTTTGGAATGCAATAACGTGCCATCAGAAGAAGAGATGAAACGCTATTTAGAAAAAGTAAAAGAGATAAGCCGGTTTTGGTATCTTGTATCTCGATGTCTGTCTACAACCGGCCTGCGTGTGCATGAATTGTTGAAGATAACCTACCGCGATGTCATCAATGGCAGTGTGATACTTGTCGGCAAAGGAGGTAAACCGCGCCGTGTGTTTTTTCAGCACAAATTTGTCGACGAAATATCTGAGTATCTCAGAATTAACAACATATCGGAAGATGACAAGGTATGCCCTAAGACCGCGAGGGGTGTAGCGCAGCAGATGCGTACATATAGTGTCAAGGCCGGTCTTGACGGCAGTAAGTTTCATCCTCATGCCTTTCGTCACTACTTTGCGAAACAATACCTGAAGATGAATCCATCCGATATAGTAGGCCTTCAAAATCTGTTAGGCCATTCGAGTATTGAGACCACGAGTATATACTTACAACGCTCATATGAAGAGCAGCTAAGAGACTACCATAAAAATGTACTTTGGGAATGAAAGCAACAATAAAAATATTACAAACCTACGCCCATTCTACAGGACGTGATATGCAGTCAGTGTTTACTGAAATGCTTGACTTTTTTCTTGACACATTCGACACAATAAACTTCCTGAATTTTAAAGGCGATATGATAGCTTTATTTGCTTCACGTAAAGAAATTAATCCTACGATGTTTGAAACATTGGAGCATTGGCTGCGGTGCGCCAATAAGAGCATTATCGAAAACGGTGTGAGCGATTTTTTCGGAGAACTATATGAATCTATGTTTCTTGGCAAGTCGAAAGCCTCCGCGATGGGTCAGTTTTTTACGCCCTTGCCTCTATGCCAGCACATGGCCGCCTTGTTGCAAACGCCGGATGCAAGAGTGATTGGAGAACCCTCCTGCGGGTCAGGGCGTAATGTCCTTGCCCATTATCAGTATGCCGATAAGACAAAGCTCTTCAAATATCGCTGTGAGGACTTGGACCCGACAAGCGTCAAAATGTGCGCCTTAAATATGATGATTAACGAAATGTATGGCAGCGTAGTGTGCCATGATTCTCTTGATCCAAATAGCTTTCATTTTGGATATGCCATCAATGAGGTGCGATACCCCATACCATCGCCGTTCTATTCAATCCGCAAAATATCCCCGAAAGAATATTTTGACAAACAAGAACATCGGTTTAGGGCCGAATGCTTAGGCGAACCGCCCACTATCCTGCCAACATTATTTTAATATGACTACAACCATAAAACTCAACGAACTATGACATCTGACGAAAAAGACCGTTTAGAGATCGCGAAAGAAGTGAGCAGCTTTCGAGCCTGTACCCTACAGGAAATATACAACTTTGTCAAGGCAGGCAAAACAGTAACGCTGGAGGCCACAAACGCGATTATACATTTACCTGTAAGCCTATAACAAAATAAATATATCATGGCCCGAATAATTGGCGCACTTATAATGCCGGCACTATTGATAGGTGCTATTTGCTGGCTACGCTTTTCCGACGAGCATACAATTACGGCGACGGCCTACGGTGTGGAGAAAATCACCAAAACACACGGCGATAAGAACGGATTTAATACCGACGTGTATTATTTGCTCACTACCGACCACGGCACCTATC
>CAMWZB010000119.1 GCA_947178655.1 uncultured Porphyromonadaceae bacterium | reverse complement strand
CCAAAGACGTAATCAACAAGATTCTTGATTTGCTTATTCTGAAAGACCTCGGCGAGACCTGTCTCATTAAGGAACTCAGTCACCAGTTCCGGCGATTTGAAATAGTCGCTGACCAAATGAATGTTGCCATAAGCATCTATCGCCTTCTTTCTGTCTTTTGTTCTGACAGCAATAAGGACGGCCAATACCGAAAACACTTTGGGATTCTCATCCCATAGCCGTTTTACTGCCGCAGCCATATCTTCCTGTCCAATCAGATAATTGAGCTGATTCAGTTTTATTGATATTGCTTCGACATTGGATGCAAAATTTGGAAAATCCACATAATCCTTGAGGGAGAAATGGGTTTCCTTCAGTGGTTTCATGAAGTCGATAAATCTGTCTGCCATCATTTATAAGTTGAATATATTTGCAGGTTCTCCCTGATAGTTTTCGTAGTTTCTTATTAATAGTTCAGTTAAAGTACCACGTTTGGATGCGTTGGCGTTTATACACCTTTTTGCATAGACTCTCTCTATAAAGAAAGCCTCATATAGTCTGTCAAAGAAGTCATCTTCCGCATTCCGACCCTTACAATCTGAATTGCTGAGCATTGCATGACATCCACAATCAGAAAGGTGTGAATAGAAATTCTTCAGGCGTATCTGTTCAGCATCGTCAAACGACTCCTTTACATAGGAATTGAAACTTGATGTATCGTCGAGAGGGCGGTAAGGTGGATCGAAATAAAAGAAAGTATATCCTTGAATATGCTCTGAGGTCTGTGAAAAGTCTCCGTTCAATATCTCTACTTTCTGTAAAAGTTCACTGTCTGCCATTATAAGGCCCTCATCACAAATAGTCGGGTTAGAGTATCGTCCGAAAGGCACATTAAATCCACCTTTGGAATTTTCCCGATACAGACCATTAAAACAAGTCCGGTTCAGAAAAATCATATATGACGCTTCCTCAACATTCGACAACTGTTGCTGATTGAAGCGGTTTCTAATATCAAGGTAGAGTTCCTTCTGCTTATCATAATCCCCCAATACTCTAAATTGAGTTTGCAGTTCATTCAAGACATCAATCAATGAATATGGGTCATCCCTTATCACACGATAAGTCTTTACGAGATGATGATTAATATCATTGATTACCGCTCGCTTGATATTGGGATATTTTTGCAGCATAAAAAACAGCATAGCACCTCCTCCCACAAACGGCTCAATGTAGGTCACATCATCCTCGTAGCGGAATATTTCCGGCAAGAATGAATCAATGGTAGGGAGCAATTGAGTCTTGCCTCCTGCCCATTTCAGAAAGGGCTTAGCCTTTGTTTTTGTCATAGTTTGTACTATCATTAGTTACAAGCTAATAAACGAAAAACTCCATTGGCAGTTATCTGAAGGCCGGTCGAGCCTGTAACGACTGCTATGGAACTTTAGCATAGTTGGTTTTGAGGCATCTCTGCCGTGGTATGGTTAAACCATGTCGACCATGTTCAGATTTTTATCGTTCCTTAATCCACAAAATTACAATTATTTTTTGACATTGCAATCGAATATGCTGAGAAACATAGATCTGTGCTGTGGCTGTGACGGCGTCGGCTCATATGCTGACAGTCCCGCGCCGGGGGAATATCCTGAACTTCATTCAGGACTGACGCCTATATTGAGCGGAAAAAGTATTGAGATGAATAAGGACAAATCACACATGGTGCAGCTGCTGTGCGCCTCAGGGCTGGTGCTGACAGGTTGCGGGCTTCTGATAGCGGGATTTATAGTCGCGCCTGCCGGAGAGATACATTCGTCGGTGCTGGTAGGATTCGGCGAGATTCTTACATTCGCCGGAGCGATATTCGGGATTGACTACCGGTACAAGGCGAAATAGCGCAGGCTATCCCTCGGCATGGTCATGTTCGTCGGGCCGGAGCGCGGCTGCTACGACGGCAGCTTTGGCCGGCCCTATGACAGCAGCTATATCGGCCTCGGAGGCTTCGGAGATGCGCTTGACACTCTTGAAGTGTATCAGGAGCGCTTCTGCGGTCTTGGGGCCGATGCCTTTTATTGTGTCGAGCTGTCCCACGAGAGCGCTCTTGCTGCGCCGGTTGCGGTGATGGGTGATGCCGAAGCGGTGTGCCTCGTCGCGCAGATGCTGTACTACACGGAGCGTTTCGGAATTCTTGTCGATGTAAAGAGGCACACTGTCGCCGGGGAAGTAAATCTCCTCCAGCCGCTTGGCGATGCCTACCACGGCGATGGTGCCACGGAGACCGAGTTCGTCAAGAGCTTCAACGGCTGAGCTGAGCTGTCCTTTGCCGCCGTCTACCACAATGAGTTGCGGCAGGCTCTGTCCTTCCCTGACCATGCGCGAATAGCGTCGGGTGAGCACTTCCTTCATCGAGGCAAAGTCGTCAGGACCTTCTACGGTCTTTATATTGAAGTGTCTGTAGTCCCGTTTGGCCGGCTTTCCGTCGCGGAATACCACGCATGAAGCCACGGGATTGGTGCCCTGGATGTTCGAGTTGTCGAAGCACTCGATATGGTGCGGCAATTCGGAGAGGCGGAAGTCCGACTTGATGCGTTCGAGCAGCCGCGACGTGCGTTCCTCGGGATTGTGCCGCTCGAGATGCCGCAAATCGTCGATGCGGTTCTGACGGGCGTTTTTCTCACTCACTTCAAGGAGTTTGGCCTTATCGCCGCGGCGCGGTATGGTAAAAGAGACATCACGAATCTCCACTTCGGGAGCCTCGGCGACTATGACTTCGTCGAACACAGTTCCGAGCTGCTGTCGTATCTCTTCCATCGCGTAGCCGAGAATCTGTGCGCGCGACTCCTCGAGCGAACGCCGGTAGCGCAGAGTGACGCTACTGACCACGGCTCCCCGACGGACGTGCATATAGTTGACATACACATCATTGGAGCCATCGTCATCGAATCCGAATACATCGACATCGCCTACTGTCTGACTGACGATGACACTCTTGGAGCGGTAGTTCTCCAGCAGGCGGCAGGCATTTTTCAGTTCCTGAGCCTCTTCGAAGCGCAGTTCTGCCGCAAGAGCTTGCATCTGTTCGTGCAGGTAGTTCATCAGTTCGCCGGTCTCGCCCCGGAGTATGCGCCGGATGCCGTCGATATATGAGGCGTATGTGCGCTGGTCGATCTCGCCCGTGCAGCATCCCCGGCATTTCTTTATGTGATACTGAAGACAAAGGCGTCCGCGCCCTTTGGATATGTACTCGGGAGTGATGGGAGTGCGGCATGTGCGCACGGGATACATCTGCCCGATGAGGTCGAGCACGGTGCGCGCCACGGCGGTGTTGGTGTACGGGCCGTAGTATTTCGAGCCGTCCCTGATGTGCTGCCGTGTGAGGAAAACGCGCGGATACATTTCGTTGGTCACCACTATCCACGGATACGACTTGTCGTCCTTGAGCAGTACGTTGTAGCGCGGCTTGTACTCCTTGATCATGGAGTTCTCAAGGTTGAGAGCGTCCTGCTCGGTGGGGACGACGATGTACTTCATGTCCGCTATATTGCGCACGAGGATGTTGGTTCGCAGCACATCGTGAGTGCGGTTGAAGTACGAGCTGACACGCCGCTTGAGATTCTTGGCCTTGCCGACGTATATGACAGTACCCTCGGCGTCATAGTACATGTACACGCCGGGGGTGTCGGGGAGGATGGAGATTTTCTCCATCAGTTCGGGAGACTTCTGATGCTTGGGCATGGGTGTGTGTGACGGTCCTAACCGAAGAGGCCGTAGTCGTCGGCCCGATTGATGCCGAGATGCTCGTAGGCAAGCGGCGTCACCTCGCGGCCGCGGGGCGTCCTCTTTATGAAACCTTCTTTTATCAGATAAGGTTCGTACACTTCCTCGATTGTTCCCGGGTCTTCGCCAAGCGCCGTGGCTATTGTGGTGAGGCCGACAGGGCCGCCACGGAACTTCTGGATGATGGTGCGGAGTATCTTGTTGTCAATCTCGTCAAGACCGTAGCGGTCGATGTTGAGAGCTTCCAGCGCATAGCGGGCGATGCGAGGGTCAATCTCTCCCGATCCTTTGACCTGGGCGAAGTCGCGCACCCGGCGCAGCAGGGCGTTGGCTATACGGGGTGTGCCGCGGCTGCGCATGGCTATCTCAGCGGCAGCCTCTTCGGTGCAGGGCACACGCAGGAGGGCTGCGGAGCGCTGTATGATGCGGCGGAGCACATCATGGTCGTAGTACTCGAGGTGGCACTTGATGCCGAAGCGCGCTCTCAGAGGCGAAGTGAGCAGGCCGCTGCGCGTGGTGGCACCCACCAGAGTGAAGGGGCTGAGCGAGAGCTGGACGCTGCGCGCGCCCGGGCCCTTGTCTATCATTATGTCTATGCGGTAGTCCTCC
>CAMWZB010000118.1 GCA_947178655.1 uncultured Porphyromonadaceae bacterium | reverse complement strand
TATTTTGATATAGCATCAATAAATTCGGAGCGGAGATCACGATCTTCTGCTAACACTCCATTATAGTGAATGGTCGTGGTCGACGAATGCTGCTTCTCCACTCCCCGCATCTTCATACAGAGATGCTCGCCATTGCACAGCACTATCACGCCCTTGGCCTGTACAGCCTCAAGCACAGCCTCGCAGATTTGGGCCGTGAAACGCTCCTGCACCTGCAGGCGACGTGCGAAAACATTCACGATACGCGCAAGTTTGCTCAGACCCACTATCTTGCCGTCCGGAATATAGCCTATGCTCACCTTGCCGAAGAACGGAAGGATGTGATGCTCGCACTGGGAGTAGAACTCTATGTCCTTCACCACTATCATCTGCGAGCCTTCATGCCCGAACAAAGCCTGATTCATCACCTCCTGAGGTGATGTACGATAGCCCGAGGTCAGAAACCACAGTGCCTTGGCGGCACGTACGGGCGTCTTGAGGAGACCTTCACGCGAAGGATCCTCGCCTAACAGAGAGATAATCGACTCGATATGTGAGGCTATAGCCTCTATGCGTTGACTGTCGGAAAGCTGATCCATATCAATCTCGGGGGTTAATTCGGTCTCTTACGACACGCAGATATGCACTGTAGCCGGGAAGCACGGCTCGTATTTCTGCCAATGCTGCCTCTGCTTCGCCCCGCGTGCGGAAGTCACCAACTTTCACACACCAGTAAGGCGAATTGAATGTCAGATATGAACGATACTGCGGGAACAGCCCGTGTACTTGCGCGTTGGCCGCTTCGGCCTGACGTCGGGCGCTGTGCGGATTGTTGTCATCGAACACCTGAACGCGATATCCGGCCCTTGATGCCGTGACAGAACGCTGCGCGTCGACAGCCTCCGTAGAGTCGCCGTCGCCGATGGCATTCGCAGGACGCTCCAGCAGACGCGTCAAAGCCTCGGGCTGGTATATGCAGATGTTGCCCGACTCGTTGATATTCCTGACTATGGAGACCACCCCGTCGTCTGCAAGCGCCATAGAAGGAACAAGAGACAGAACAATGGCGGCAAGTATGTAGCGTACCCTTTTCATCTCGTGTGTCTTAGAGTAAATGCATCCTTGAGTTAAGAACAATTTCGCATATGCGTATCGCATCGACACGCATATACGAAATGTGTATGAAAACGAGCTTCGCGGACTATGCTCAGAATGCAGCCACGATGCCCATGAAGTCGGCGCACTTGAGCGAAGCGCCACCGATAAGACCGCCGTCTACGTCGGGCTTGGCGAAGAGTTCGGCCGCATTCGAAGGCTTGCAGCTGCCGCCGTACAGGATGGAGGTATTGTCAGCTACTTCCTGACCATACTTGCCTGCGATGACTGCGCGGATGTGTGCGTGCATGTCCTCGGCCTGCTCGGCGGTGGCAGTCTTGCCGGTACCGATGGCCCAGACAGGTTCGTAAGCGAGGATAATCTTGCCGAAGTCCTCTGCGCTGAGATTGAAGAGACCTTCCTCTACCTGACGTGCTACGACATCGTTGAATGTGCCATTCTCACGTTCTTCGAGTACTTCACCGATGCAGAAGATGGGCTTAAGACCGTTCTCAAGAGCGAGAGCCACCTTTTCGCGAAGAGTTTCCGAGGTCTCTCCGTAATACTGGCGACGTTCGCTGTGACCGAGGATGACATACTGAGCCCCGGTCGAAGCTACCATGGCAGCCGACACTTCGCCAGTGTATGCTCCCGACTTGTGGTCCGCGCAGTTTTCGGCACCCAGACCGAGTACATCGGCGTCGATAGCCGATGCCACAGGGCACAGATGGGTGAAAGGAACGCAGATGACAACGTCGCAGTTAGCCTTGGTGGCTTTAAGGGCTTCATTTACTTCTTTTGCAAGGGCAAGACCTTCAGGAACGGTTGTTTTCATCTTCCAGTTGCCGGCAACGATATTCTTTCTCATTGTTTCAGTATATAATAGTAATAATGTTACAAAACTCTGCGGCATATCGGCCGTTGGCGACATACCTCGTATTCAATCGGCAAAGATACGCATTATTTTTGACATACGCGCCATTTTCACACCCATGATTACGCATGATTACGCAGAGTCCCCGTCATCATGATGTCCAAGATGAACGAAGAACCGGAGAATACGTGGCGAGAGACTCAGAAGGTAGATGACAAGCATCACCATCACATATGAGGCAACACATACGGCATGGAGGCGCCCGCTGTCGACTACACGCACATCAGTATCAAGCACATTCTGCGGCCCGGTACGCTCGGGGAGGCCGGCATCCATTGATATAAGCGAGCGCTTCCACCTGATCAACCCGTCAGTGATGTAGACAAGTGCGGCATCGCCACGGACGAGCTGGAGGAGCGCCGTGTCCTCGGCCGAATACACAGGGAAGCGCGGACGAGTCAGCTCGACCCACCGCAGCAGACGGTCGCCCGAAGCCCCCACGATGGCACACATGGCCACACCGCGGGCTGATGCATATTCATAAAGACGATTGACGAAGTGCACTCGCGAGAGAAACTGCATGTCAGGCTCATTCACCACCAGCAGGAGGAGCGGCACATCTACACCGCCAAGGTCAGAACTGACGTCAAACCCTTCCTCATCAAGCACCTCGAATCCGCGGACAACCGACTGATCAGCCTGACCACTTTCAGTATCGACATAGGTCCACGTACTGTCAGGGAGACTGTCAAGGGCGAAAGCCCTGCGACGACCGTCTTTCTCGTATATGTAGAGCACATCCGAAGCACTGTCAGAGCCGGCATCGCCAAAGAGCGGCTTTCCGACGGGATAAGGGCGGAAGTCCACCACAGGCTGAATATTGTACCCTACAAAGGCCAGAACCAGCGGAAAGACCAGCGACGCCGCCACGACAAGCCACTGAATGGGAGCGGCATAGATGCCTCGCACCGTGCGCCCGACACTCAACAGATAGACTATCATGCCCGTAAGAATGACATTCTTGATGAACGTGCTTAGATTGGACAGCACGATGAAATCACCGAAACATCCGCAGTCGCTCACCGGCGAGGCAACCACTATGTACAGTGTCAGCGGCAGCATGACAGCCATCATTGCGGCAGCCACGGCAGCAGAAGCTCGCTTCAACGAACCCGTGGCCACAAGCACACCTGTAGCGAACTCGATACAGGCCAGACCCACACAAGCCGTCAGAACTATCTCTCGCGGGAAAGAGAGATTCCACACGGTCAGGTATTCGTTCACCTTGATGATGAATCCCCACGGATCTATGGCCTTGGACCATCCCGAGATGACGAACGTGAGACCGACAGCAAGACGGCAGAACCACACCGCCGCGCGGCGCAGAGACATTCGACGGGCTGCCTGCATCAGTTCTCGAGAGTGAGTTTGATTATGCCGAACACAGCATAATTGATCATATCGAAATAATTGGCATCAATTCCCTCCGACACCCGCGTGAGACCGTTGTTGTCCTCAATTTCCTTGGTGCGCTCGATTTTCGACAGGATGAGGTCAACGTAGGAGAGCACGCGCATTCCGCGCCATGCTTCATCGTAGTCCGTATTCTTCTTCACCATCAGCTCCATCGCCTCCCGCGCGATGCCGTCGTACAGCTCCATCCCGCGCTCCGGCGTGATATCCTTGCTGTCGGCGAATCCGAGACGCAGCTGTATGATGCCCACGATGCCGTAGTTCACTATGGCTATGAATTCAGGCAGTATGCCCTCCCCCACAGCCGATGTGCCCGTAATCTGCAGGGTGCGGATACGCTTGGCCTTGATGAAAAGCTGGTCCGTGATTGCTGCCGGACGCATGATGCGCCACGATGGGCCGTAGTCTGCCAGCTTAGCGGCGAATACTTCACGACACTGCTTCAAAGCAGCCTTGAACTCCTCGTTTGTACGGTTGAAATCTGTCATGGATAGTACTTTTTGAACTCCGCAAAGTTACACAAAAATTCTAAAACATGTTGTATAACATGATAAATTATTTGGCAAAGCGAAAAATGAGTGTTAATTTTACACCCAAATTCATAGACCAATTACTCTTAAATCTAATTTTCTAATTTAATCCTTTCTTATGCAGACTCTCGACTGGATAGTCATCTCGCTGTTCTTCCTCGCACTCGTTGCTATCGTGGTGTGGGTGGCTCGACAGAAGCAAAACAATGCGGAAGATTACTTCCTCGGAGGCAAAGATGCCACTTGGATAGCTATCGGCGCCTCTATTTTCGCATCAAACATCGGCTCCGAGCACCTAATCGGACTTGCCGGCTCGGGCGCATCCTCGGGCATGGCAATGGCCCACTGGGAGATTCAGGGCTGGATGATACTTATTCTCGGCTGGGTATTCGTGCCGTTCTACAGCCGTTCGATGGTGTACACC
>CAMWZB010000117.1 GCA_947178655.1 uncultured Porphyromonadaceae bacterium | reverse complement strand
AGTCGATTGCCTCTGATGCCAAAAGAGTCCTGCCCCGGGCGACGCTCGCGACCGAACGAATAGCTGAATCTGCCGCCGTCGACGAATACTTCAGCCGATGCACGGTCAACGAAAATGTCCACCGTCAGCTCCATGCTCGTAGGGTCGTCGGGCGAGTACGGGGTGCCGTTGAGCATATTGCCGTTCATGTCATAGTCGACCAGATGCGCGCCACCAAGACTGATGACGGCATCGGTGGCATGCGACAGGACGATGGTGGCCCTGATGCGAAGCCCGTCAGGATTATCGAACTGACGGAGAGTGCGGAGTGCCTCGTCCTGACTCAGGTTCTGCCACGAACCCAGTGGAGTGCAGAGGCTCTCCACCTCACGCACGGGCACAGAGAAGAGGCGCACACCCTCGCCGGTGGTGCGGAGCGACAGCTCCGTGGGCAGCAGCATCTGCCCGTGGAAAGGCATGCCACGATGATCGATACGGCTCCAGCCTATCTGTATGCGGCGTCCGTCGGAGGCCGGGATGTCATTGAATGTCTGCGCGGCATATATCGACCCCGAACTGTAGCGGTGCTTGCCTGACACCGGAGTGAACACAGCTCCGTCAAAGTGGCCGAGCATATATGTCCCCGAGGCTCCGTACATGACCCATAGTGTATTGGCGGGATTGCCGTCAATGGGCAGTTCGAAGAGCTCAGGGCACTCCCAGAAGCCGGTGATATGGCTCTTGCGCTCCCACGTGCGGAGGTCAGAAGAGTTGAATATGGAGTGTCCGTCGCGCTCGTTGAGCACCATGACGTAGCGTCCGTCGGCATATCTGAACACTTTGGGGTCGCGTGTGTCGCGAGAGTTCCACTCCTCCTTGCTGTCAATGAGAGGATTGGTCTCGTACTTGGTGAAGGTGCGTCCTTTGTCGAGACTGTAGGCCAGACACTGGGTCTGACGCTCGCCGGTCTCACACGTATAGTAGGCGAGCATGGCCGGGCGGCCCTTGCGGTTGAATCCCGCCAGATTGTCGGTGTCGATGATGGCGGAGCCGGAGAACATGGTTCCGGTCTTGTCAGGGAACAACGCGTCGTCAAGTTCCTCCCAATGCAGGAGGTCAGCACTGACGGCATGGCCCCAGTGCATGTTCTCCCACTCACGCTCGTAGGGATTGTGCTGGTAGAAGAGATGGTACTCGCCGTCATGCCATATCAGACCGTTGGGGTCGTTGATCCAGCCGCGGGCAGATGTGAAGTGATACTGCGGACGAAGGACCTCGGCATACAACGAGGATGCTCCGACAATGGTATCAGCCACATATGCCGCCGCCAAAGCCTGCCCGCGGACATCTCCGGATAAGGTGAGTTTCCTGCCTTTAAGCCCCGAAAGGTCCTTGAACACCCAGTAGTCCGGCTCACCGTCAGTGATACGGACCACAAATGGCATAGGGTCCATACCGTCGGCCTCCATCATGAGCCTTACGCGCGGAGCCGACTGCGATACGGGGATATTGAGATAGCGGCCATTGACCGTAATGGTCCGATCGGCTGCAGCTGCCTGGAGCGCGAGTATGGCAAGAACGGGTAATATCCTGTGCCTTTTCATACTGTATTACCTCTGCATATGTTTCTTACCATCCTTGATATAGATAGTGTTGGGAGCGGGGGTGCCGTCGACGGGGAGTCCCTGTATGGTATAGGTCCGGGAATCCGTATCAGGCACCGCCACCACCGGAGCTGCACCGGCCTGGGCTGCAGTGGCGCGACGCACGGCCAGACGGGCATACTCCGCAGCGAACGCGAACTGGTGGAAGGGCTTGGTGACAGTCTCTTCGCCCCATCCGTCAAGGAGTTGCACGGGGAGGAATCCATCGCGGTTGTGGTTGTCGTAGGCGTAGTCGAGGAAGTACTCGACGCCATCGAGAATGATACCGGCTTTAGAACTGTCACAATAAGGCTCGGCGTCGGCGATACCGCGCACAAGGACATCGTTGAACCACGTGTTGAAGCCCGATGTCGCCACCCGGTCGGTAATCAGCTCGTACGCCTGATGCTTGCGCTGATAGCGTGTGAACTTGTTGAACGACCCGTTGACCGAAGCCGAGATATCGTCCCTGTACCGGTCGTCGCCGCTGATGGCGTACAGTTCGGCGGCTCCGGCGATCATAGTGCCTGTATTATAGCTGAAAAAAGTGCCGGTGCGGCCGCCGCAGTCGACGTGAAGACGGTAGCCGTCCTCGACTTTGATGGTATTGTCGGCGCCCATCATGTCATAGTACACGCCGTCGGTGCTGTAGAGATTCTCTTTCTGCCAGTCGTATATCTTTTCGGCAAAGTCGAGATAAAGCTCCGAACGGAGTCGCATCTCCGACACGACGCTGTTGGCAGCGTCACGGTAGCGGTATTCGACTTCCTCGTCGCGGTCCTTGCATATCTGAGAGAGCCACACGAGCGGCTGGATGGCCGGAGCATTGCTGCATGCATGCTTGGAGTTATAGCCGGGGCCCCATGTTATGCCGCCGTACTCGTTGCCGTCGGCATCACGCCAGCAGTCCCATCCGTCGATGAAATAGTCGGCCAGATGTATGGCAGTTCCGAGATATTCCTCTTTGTCGGTGATGCGGTAGGCCCTGATAAGTTCGCGGCACAACCACATCTGGTCGTCGTAAACGTTCTCTATGCCTTTTACATTGGCGGTGAACCGGGTGGCCGACCGGTGGACTGCATACGGCTCCCACTGTCCGCCCGATGTGGCGTAGGACGAGAGAGTCAGGCGTCCGCGGTAGTAGTCGAGATTGTAGACGAGCCGGTCGAGGCGCTCGATGTATTCGTCATAGTTGGCTTCATAGAGAGCAGGGGCGATGTCTCTCGTGGCCTCGAGCGCCTCGAGTATCGAGCAGTGGGCTTCAATAGCCGCGGTATATGGCCATACATCACTTGTACCTGCCTGATGCCTGGTCGATGTGTCATAAGTGTCGGCGAGCCGACTGTTGACAGCGCGGCCCGAATAAGCCCCGTTGTACGATGCATCGGCTATGGCGATGGCCCGCTCGAGGTCCGACACTGCCTTCGCGGCATCGCCGCTTTCGGCAGCGGACACCGCCACAGCACTTCCAAGTATCAGAAAAGGTATTGCGTATTTATTCATGACTGTGCAAAGATACGAAAAAAAAGCGGAGAGTCTCGAACGGTAACGGTGTATACTGCCACCCTGCAAGACTCTCCGCGATATAATTAAAGATTTAGAAAATGATCTGGTCCTCTTCGGGCATCTGAGTGTTGAGTTTGCGTTCCATAGTCATGGTGCCCACGACATTGTAGTCGATGGTCGAACCGGGAGCCGTACGGTAGTCAGTGAAGGTGTAGTCCACATCATTGATGATGAGAGTGCGGCGTACGATGTAGGTCTGCACTTCGTCAGGAGCCTCTACTATGGTGTAGGTGGCAGTCTTGTTCTGCACGAAGTTCATCTCGGGATTGTCGCAGGAGAGTGTGACAGTACCGCGCATACCGCCCTCTTCATAGGGCGTGAAAGTGGCATATACCTTGAACGACTTGCGGAGAAGGCTGCGCTCGTTGAACGTTCCGGCATAGAAGAACACCGTGTTCTGGTCCACGACGTAGGTCTGAACCGTGTTCATGGCGCCGGGTTCGTTGTCGACCACACCGCCCGACACGATATAGAACTTCATGTTCGAGGCCTCGAACACACCGGAGAAATCGGTGTAGGGAAGGACGCGAAGCATGGCCGTGGCATAGTTCTTGCGCGGATGGCGGAGATAGTTGTCGCTCTCGGCCACCTTCAGAGGAAGGACGTAGCGGTCAGCCAGGTCGATGCCGTTGAAGTCGAAACGGATACTGAGCAGAGCCTGAGAATCGCCTTTACGTACAGTCAGGGTCTCGGGATAGGAGGCATAGGACGACATGTCCTGATACCAGAGCTCCTTGCGGTTGTCGCTGAAGCGCTCGCGGTTGAGAGTCTCGAGAGTGTCCGAAGGCACAATCCGTACTTCGATGTCGCCGGGGTTGACAGTCGTTCCGCTGACCATGACGGGAAGTTTGTACTCCGACAGACCGGTGGCGCCGAATTTCGGATTACCGTCGGCATCGACACGCGTAAAGGGAACGTATACGGTGGTGACGCCCACACTGGAGCCATCAGTATCGAGGGGTGCCTTGAAGCTGATATAGTGCTCGTACTGCTCGTTGTCGGTTATTTCGTTGCATGATGCCGCGAGCATCATGGCGGCGCAACCGGTGAGCAGATATTTGGATATTATATTAAACTTGCGCATTGTAGTTTTCCTTTGATAATTAGACATCAGTCGTTAGTCATTGTACTGCCATCCGGGATTCTGGACAAGATTGTGGTTGCGCTTGAGCTCATTCTTTGAGATAGGCCAGAAGTACATCTTGTCGGAGAACACGGTGGGGAGGCTGTAGACGGG
>CAMWZB010000116.1 GCA_947178655.1 uncultured Porphyromonadaceae bacterium | reverse complement strand
CCCTCGCCACCCGGCCCGACTCGTGTCTCGAAGACGGGGCCGACAAAGTCTACACACGCGATATATTCCGTCGCGACTAACATAACAGAACATTCATGAAAATTCTCATAACCGGAGCTGCGGGTTTCATCGGAGCCAGCCTTGCCAAAACTCTCCTCGACTCCGAAGAAAACATATCCATACTGGGCATCGACAACCTCAACGACTACTATGACCCGGGCATCAAGGAGTACCGCCTGAACGAAGTCGCCGCAGCGGCCGGGCGTCATCCCGACTCGCAGTGGACCTTCGTGCGGGGCAGCATTGCCGACAAAGCACTCGTCGACCGCCTCTTCGACGAATTCCGTCCCGACATAGTGGTGAATCTCGCCGCCCAGGCTGGCGTACGCCATTCCATAACCAATCCCGACGCCTACGTGGAGTCAAACCTCATCGGCTTCTACAACATCCTCGAAGCCTGCCGCCACTCATACGATGACGGCCGCCGGGGAGTGCTCCACTTCGTGTACGCGTCAAGTTCGTCGGTCTACGGTTCAAACACCAAAGTGCCCTACTCCACCGACGACAAGGTCGACAATCCCGTATCGCTCTACGCTGCCACAAAGAAGAGCAACGAACTCATGGCCCATGCCTACTCGAAGCTCTACGACATACCCTCCACAGGACTTCGCTTCTTCACCGTCTACGGACCGGCCGGGCGCCCCGACATGGCTTACTTCGGATTCACCGACAAACTCCTGCGCGGCGAGACTATCAAAATATTCAATTATGGCAACTGCCGCCGCGACTTCACCTACATCGATGACATCGTGGAAGGCGTCATACGCGTGATAAAGAAAGCGCCCGAGCGCCGGACGGGCGATGACGGCCTTCCCGTTCCGCCCTATGCCATCTACAACATCGGCAACAGCACGCCCGAGAATCTGCTCGACTTTGTCAACATCCTTCAGGAAGAGCTCATAGCAGCCGGCGTGCTCCCGGCTGATTACGATTTCGAGTCGCACAAGCAGCTCGTAAGCATGCAGCCGGGAGATGTCCCTGTGACATACGCCGATACTTCAGCCCTGGAACGCGACTTCGGATTCAGGCCGTCGACTTCTCTGCGCACCGGCCTGCGCAATTTCGCACGCTGGTACAGCGAGTTCTATAAGGACCGGCTATAATTGTTTTTTCTCAGAATACCGAATCAGGGCGCGGAGCATTGCGATGACGTGATGCTCCGCGCCCAATATGTCATGCCAGGTCTGCCACGCCTGATTCATTTGCAAATTATTCGTCCAAAATGCTTGCATAATGGAATATTTTGCCTAACTTTGCAGGACTTATACGGCTTCCAATAGTTATTTTGCCAAACCAATCCTTTATTATATGAAACAATATCTACTTTCTGCTATCTGTCTTGCTACTGCCGCAAGTCTTTCGGCAGCCGGGACTCCGGAGGCGATTTCCAAGTCTGCGGCCCCGAGCGCTCCCGTACTCAAAGTGAAAACCGGCGAAGCGACCCGCATGCTCGCTCCCGGCGTATATGAGACAGTCAGAGGCGGTCTTCGCCGCATTGACGACCGTCGCGCCAGCCGCACCATGAAGGTTCCGGCAAAAGCACAGCTCAACGCCCCCAGTTTCCTCGACCCGTCGGAATACACATTCTTCGAAGGATTCGAAGGCTGGGACACAACAGATTCCGAATGGCTTCCGGAAGGATGGACCATCGAGAACAAAGTGGACAGATACGGCAGCTGGAAAGCATCAGCTCCGTACTACAACATCTCGCCTGCCGAAGGCAATGTATTCATGGGCGCAGGCCTCAACTACCCCAGCGACTTCGACGAATGGCTGATAACACCTGAAATCGAAGTTGCCGCAGGCGATGAGCTCAGCTTCTACGCTTTCTATCAACCCATGTACCTGTTCTCCCAGGATAATATCGATTGGAATACATTCTCCTACGTAGGAGACCCCATTCCTGTAGCCGACTACGAGGTATTTATCAAAGCCGAAGGCGACCAAGAGTGGACCCGTGTATTCAGTGCCGTGGAGAAGTATCGCACTGTATCCTTAGAAGATATAATATACGGCCAGATGCCCGGCCCGGAAAAGCACACAGGCGATATCAGCAGTTTCGCCGGAAAGAAAGCCCGTATAGCCTTCCGCTATTCAGGCACCGAGGGCGACGCCGTATTTCTGGACGCAGTATCGGTAGGCAAGCCCACGCTGGAAGACATCTCATACATGAACCCCTTCGAAATACTCTACTGGGGTACCGACGGCACACTTGAGGGCGGTTGTTTCCCTGTCGACCTGGGATTTCTGCCTGTCAACACTCCCATCACATGGTCGAACATGAGTCCCTATGACCCCAATGTCACCTACTCATGGGAGTACTCCGACCCGTCGGGCGACGGCTTGCTTACGAGCGATGACCCTGACGGCCTCACCGTGACCTACCTGCCCGACAACGGATACAAGGAGCTCACCGGACCGAACATGCACACATTCCCCGTCCTCTCTGCAACCAAGGAAGGATACCTCAACAACACACACTCTTCCGGTCTCATCGGATTCCAGGCAGGAGGCGCTCCTGAAGCCACATTCACCTCCGGAGAAGTCCTCAAGGTCGGCGTACTTCCTTATCCTCTCCACCGCGACCTCTCCACTTACGTCACTGTGGACTATGAAGAAGTAGGCGACTTCAACTGCCCCATTTTCGGTCACGACAAAAACACTGACGACTGGTGGCTCAAGAAATACGCCTATCAGATGGATGACGACGACCCGGCCGAGGGCGAGTATTCCCGACTGATCGGCATCTTCAACTTCATCTACCTCACCGACCAGCCTCTTGTGGTGAACGGCGCACACGTGATGGCCTATGGCGAAATCAGCCCCGAGGCAGAGTTCACACTCTCGTTCTACGGATTGCCTGCCTCGATGGAATTCGACTTTGAGTCAGAGCCTGTAGCCAAGGCTGTATGCAAAGGTTCGGACGTAATTGCCGAGTACACAGGCCGCCGCTCCGAGATGGTGCTTCCGTTCTCATTTGAAAGCCCCGTGGCTCTGAAGATGACTGACGAATACCCGTACTATATCGTAATGCTCACCGGATTCAACAGCGAAGCCGTAAGCTACTTCGCTCCCAAACAGTCATATTATCCCTCTGACCTCTGCCACGGCTTCCTGCTGAAGGACAACAATATTCAGGGCCGCGTCGGCAAGTCCATCATGGCCATGGCCGCAATCGAAGGCGAGGAAGGCCAGATGATGAACTCATTCGCCATCTGCCTCGACGCCGAATATCCCTGGCTCTCGACCGACTGCGAAGCCATCACGCTGCCTGCCGACGGCACTCCCGTAGAAGTCAAGCTCAACAGCTTCTATGACGCATCGAAGCTGGCTGTCACCGTTCCCGTAGGTGTCGAGTACACCATCAGCGGAGGTTATCCCACAGCTACACTCACCCTGGCACACAACGCTGCCACTGTCATTGCCGAAGGCGACGTCACCATCACCTCACCCGGCCACAGCATCAGCATACCCCTGACCGAAGAATCAGGCATCGCTGACATCACAGCAGCCGAAGGAGCTACAGTCAAGGGCATATATGACCTCAGCGGCCGTCGCATCGATCCCACTCAGGCCAAAGCCGGAGTATACGTCATCAGATACACCGACGGCTCTGCCGTCAAGCGCGTCATCCGCTGACGAACCACACCTTATCACCGCGCCCCGTCGATGCCGACGGGGCGCTTTTGCTTCATACACACCACAATCTCCGCCGAAGCCGGAAAACGGTGTGATTAAAATGGATATTGCGGTGTTCTCGATTTTTTTTGTAACTTTGCATCCCGTTATGAAATACGGTTTTGACAACGACAAATATCTCAGAATCCAGTCTGAGCATATCCGCGAACGCATCTCGCAGTTCGGCAACAAGCTCTACCTTGAGTTGGGCGGCAAACTTTTCGATGATTTTCACGCCAGCCGTGTGCTGCCAGGATTCCAGCCCGACAGCAAACTGCGCATGCTGGCCCAGCTGGCCGACAAGGCCGAAATCGTCATTGTAATCAGTGCCAAGGACATCGAGCAGAACAAGGTCCGCAGCGACCTCGGCATCACTTATGACGTGGACGTACTGCGCCTGCGCGAGGCATTCCGCGACCGTGGCTTCCTGGTCAGCTCTGTGGTCATCACGCACTACAACGGACAGACAAGCGCCGATGTGTTCCGCCGCAAGCTCAAGCGTATGGGCATCGACACTTACTGCCACTACACGATTGAAGGCTACCCCACCAACGTCGACCTGATTGACTCCGACGAAGGCTTCGGGCGGAACGACTATATCCGCACCACGCGTCCGCTGGTCATCGTCACCGCACCCGGTCCGGGCAGCGGCAAGATGGCCGTGTGTCTGAGCCAGCTCTACAACGAGCACAAA
>CAMWZB010000115.1 GCA_947178655.1 uncultured Porphyromonadaceae bacterium | reverse complement strand
GGTATAGATTTAAGGTTAACTGGATTGGTTGTCGGGAGACAATCAATTTTTTTTGCACCTGCCCTTACACGTCACAGTATCCCGGTGATATTCAGAAAAATAAGCAATATCGCGACAGGGCACAGCCAGCGCAGGCAGAAACGCAGCGGACGCAGAAGCGGAAATCTGAATGCTTCATAGTCGGTAAGTTGCTCCCTGATGAATTTATGGTCGACCCACCACCCTACGAACACGGCACATATGAAGCCGCCCACAGGCATGCAGTAATTCGACGCCACATAGTCGAAGAAGTCGAACACAGTCATGCCAAAAATTGTGAACCCGTCGAGTAGGCCGAAACTCATGGCGCACAGCAGTCCTCCTGCAAGTGCTATGGCTGATGACAGGACGGTGGCACGCGTGCGGCTCATCTTCTTCTCCTCACTGAAATAGGAAATGGATATCTCGCTCAGAGACACCGTCGACGTTAACGATGCCAGGAAGAGCAGCAAGAAAAACAGCGTGGACCATATCATACCGCCCGGCAGACGGTCGAATATGTTGGGGAGCACCTCGAAGACAAGCGTCGGACCTGCCTGCGGAGAGATGCCGAAAGAGAAAACTGCCGGAAAAATAATCACACCGGCCAGTATGGCCACCCCGGAGTCGAGAAGCGCCGTGATAAGGGCCGTCCGTCCCAGACGGCTCTTGTCGCTGAAGTACGACGCATAGGTCATCATGCCACCGACGCCGAGACTGAGCGAGAAGAATGCCTGCCCCATAGCTCCGAGAAGCACCTGCGGCGTAATCTTGCTGAAATCCGGCGCGAAAATGAAGCGTATACCCTCGCCTAAGCCCGGCAGGAAAAGCGAATTAATGCAGAATGCCACAAGAAGGAGGAAGAGTAAAGGCATCATCACATTCGAAGCCCGCTCAATACCTTTGGTGACTCCGCTGATGAGTATGACGAAATTGGCCACGAGGAACACGCCGGTCCACACCAGCGGACGCCACCCGGTGGTCAGGCTGACGAACTGCCCGTGGCCTGCGACGGGATTGCTGAAGTCAAGGCCGCCGGTGAGTGACGACAGACAGTACTCAACTGTCCAGCCGGCCACCACTGAGTAGAAACTGAGTATCATCAGCGACGCTACGATGCCGAGCGTTCCGGCAAAGCGTGCAAGATGCGGGCCGCCGAGCTTGCGGTAAGCGCCGAAGATATTGGAACGCGTTCCTCGCCCCATGCAGAACTCGGCGCACAACAGCGGCACGCCTATGAGAAAGACGAAAGCGAGATAGCATATCATGAAAGCGCCACCTCCGTGCACTCCGGCCTCGTAAGGGAATCTCCATATATTACCCAGCCCAACGGCAGATCCTACGGTGGTGGCTATGGCACCGAAACGGGTGGAGAACATGGCGCGTGAATTATTCTGACTCATAATTAAATCTGTATATATAAATCTGTATACTATGTTAAAAACGGCTAAAGATGCCGAAAGTTTCAGTGACCGGGCGACTCTATGTGTCCATCCGGCTGACGGCGTCGTCGCAGTGGCGGTCATGGAACTGCTTGGGCGTGCAGCCGTACCGGGCCGAAAAGACGTTGTAGAACGTACTGCGATGGTTGAATCCCGACTTGAAGGCCACCTCCTCCATGGTCATCTGCGAGTGCTTGAGCAGATAGGCGGCGCGCTTGAGGCGCATATTGCGTATGATAGACGAGGGTGTGTCCGTGGTGATTCGGCTGACGAAGCGGTAGAGGTTGCGCACGGTCATACCCATCATCGAGGCCACCATTTCGGTGGACAGCCTGGGATTGCTGATGTTGTCGGAGATGATGGCCGTCATCTTGCCGAGCATCTCCTTCTCCTCCTTGTGCATCACCACACCGTCGACGAGCTCGAAGGAGCTGATGGAGTCGTAGTAGTAGTCCAGAAGCACCTCGGAGCGCCGCAGCATACCCGTGACCACGGAGTGGAAGTTGTCCTCGTCGTAGGGCTTGTAGATGAATATGTCGGCACCGGCATCGATGCTCTGGCGGCGCACGTCGTCGCTGTGGACTGACGATATGAGGATGAAAGGCAGATGCTCGGTACTCTTGCGGCCCTTGAGCTCGCGGCACAGCTCGATGCCCGTGCGGTCCTTGAGCAGCAGGTCGGCTATGACCAGGTCGGGCAGACGGCGTCCGACGGCCTCGAGCGCCGAGGCCGTGTCGGAGCAGGCCACGACATTGAACTCGCCGCGGAAAAGATTGCGTATGTACCAGCACATCTCCTCGCTGTCGTCGACGAAGAGGATGGTCTGCAGCCGCTCGTTGAAGGCTATGGTCTCGTCGGCAAGACCGTCGACGTCGTGAAGCTCCGGACGGTCGGGAAGCGATTCGACCACCATCGGTCCGGCGGCCTCGTCCACGGCCTCCTGACGCGGCAGGCTGACGACGATGCGCTGCGCGCCGTCCTCGGCGACGCTGTCGGTCACCGTGCCGCGGTTGTCGACGATGAGGTTGCGGCAGATGGCCAGGTCGAGGTCGTCGAACACCACGTTGACATCGGCCGTATGGTCCTGAAGCCGGTCGAGCAGGTGCCGCTTGCTGTCGTCGCCGCTGAGGTAGCCCGTATATACCGACGCTCCGGCCAGAGTGAAGGTCATGGCCAGACGCGGGCCGGACTCGGCCACCTCCAGCGCGAGGCTGCCGCCTGACGGGAGGTGCTTCATGGCCACCGACGTGATGCCCGTGACGATGGTCCTCAGGGCCCCGGCATCGGCCACCCACATCAGCTCCTCGGCGCAGTCGAGGCTGAAGTCCACTCCGCGCATGCGTGCCAGCGGCCCGAAGCGGCGCCCGATATCGCCCAGGAGCGTCGTGACATTCACCGTCACGGGGTGCCACTCTCGCTCTCCGGAGTCCACGCGGCGGAAGCCTATGAGCTTCTGCGTAAGTTCTTTAAGCACCGACGCCTTGTGATAGATGATGCCGGCGAACTTGCGTGTGCGGTCGCTCACGGCGGGGTCGGAGGCGACGATCTTGCCCGAACCGCTGATGAGCATGAGCGGCTCGGCGAACTCGTTGGCCACGTCGACGAAGAAGTCGAGCTTCGACTCGTACACCTCCTCCCTGTGGCGCGCCTCGAGGTCGGCCATACGGCGGCGCTGACGGCGCCGTATGGCCCTGACGCAGCCGGCAGCCGCGCCGACGGCACAGAGGGCATAGACGCACCGCGCCCACACGGAGCCGTACCACGGCGGTGTGATGAGGAGCGCGGCCTGAGTGACGGGGCTGACGTAGTTGCCCTTGCGGTAGCGCACCTCGAGGGTATATGAGCCCGGCGACATGCCGAGGAAGGATATGCGGCGCCGCGTGCCGTTGTGCAGCCATTCCGACGATACGCCGGGGATGCGGTACTCGAAGAGGTAGCCGTCGGCCTGACGGTAGTCAAGGACATTGTAGCGTATGCCGAAGTATGTCTCGTCATGGCGGAACACGAGGCGCCCGTCGCCGTCGGTGTAGCGCGACAGGGCGACCTCCCTGAGACCGTCGTCGACACACTCGAATATGAGCGGCAGGCGCGTGTCGGACTCCTTGTAGCCGGCGTCGTCGGTCACAGCCAGCACCGCGTCGGTGCCGCCGAAGAAGTAGCGGCGCGAGGATGCGTCGTAGAATCCGGCATTGTCGCAGAACTCGGTGATACGTCCGCCGGGCCACGCCGTGACCTCGCCGCTGATGATGTCGAGATGCAGCAGCCCGTCGACCGAGGCGAGCCACACGCACTGACGCCCGTCGGTCACGATGGAGCGGATGCTCCGGTTACCAGTGAGCTCCTGACAGACACGGCGGTGGTAGACCTTGCCCGATATGTCGGTGGTCAGCTCCACAAGTCCGGCCGAGGTGCCGACGAGCACACGTCCGGGCACGTCGGTGCATATGGCGTGCACGTCATTGACCGCCAGCTCGCGCGGCTGTCCGAAGAGTATGTGGTCCACATGGCCCGAGGCAAGGTCGAGGCGGTAGACGCCGTTCTCGCGGTTGGCGAACCACAGCCAGCGCTGACCCTGCCGGCGGATGGTGAAAAACTGCGACTCGCCATGCTCGGAGCGGTTCACAAGGACCTGTGTGACAGAGACTATGCGCGGCTCGGAGGACCGCGGGCCGAGGGTGACGCGGAAGAGGCCGTGCCAGTTCGACACGGCGTACAGCACAGTGTCGCTCACCTCGGCCACGGCATGGATGCAGCGGAACTGCGGCGTCCCGGCCACGTCGAGACGCTTCACGCGCCCGTCGGCATATGAGTAGTAGCACAGACCGGGACCTTCGCCGCCTATCCACAGCACCTTGTGGAAGCGTCCGGGGCTGACGTTGAAGACCATATCGTGGCTCAGCGCGCTGTTGCCGGTGGTGTAGCGGCGCTGCTGCGGACGTCCTGAGGCATCGCGGTGCAGCCGATAGAGGCCGTTGCCCTTGGTGCCTATCCAGT
>CAMWZB010000114.1 GCA_947178655.1 uncultured Porphyromonadaceae bacterium | reverse complement strand
ATGCGCAAAACCGATTATCTCGTCGACATCATTGAAGTCAACAGTTGACAAATCTGATGTGGCTTCGGCGATACAAAACATGTCAGAATAAATCTTCAGCTGAGAATCTGTATAAATTCGGGTTCCACTTCGACTGCGGCAGTTATAAGGCCGTGCAACTCGATGATCAGACGCCGCTTTCTCATCCCTTTTATTGACAGTAGCTGCCCCTCATATCCGTTAAACATTCCACCAACGATACGCACTCTCTTGCCATACATCGCGGCGGTCAGTTCACCAGGCTTATAATATAATGGTGTTTCAGTCTTGCTGATGGCGAAAATAAACTTATCCATTTCGTCTTTTCGCACCGTCATGGGCTCTGCTTTAGTTTTTCCATAGCAAAACCGATACTGGAGGGTCGGATACTTCAGTACAAAGGGGTCAAGAGTTTCTTTCGTCTCGTGTACGAACAGCAGATCTTGAATAACCGGCACTTCTCTCCTCTGCTGACGACCTCCGATGGTCATGATCATCTGGGTCATCGGTGAGAACACTTCCAGTCCGGCATTTCTCAAGTCGTGTATGGCGAGAGTATTCGAGTTCCTGCGTTTCAAATCACGCATGACAAACCACTCTTTTTTAGGGGGCTCCATACTCGAGTTTTATAACTCACAGGCAATTCTTCAAGTCCTGCCCGAATTCAGTGCACACTGATATTCAAGTAGTTACCTGCGCATTCTAAAAAGAAAGAGGATTTTACAGTCTTCGACACACCTCTTTGAATTGCCATTAGTTATCTTATGGCTATAGTCTGTTCTTTGACAAGTTTCTATCAGTTTCTTTGGAATAAACTGACGTTTGTGACTGCAAAATTAATCAATTTATTGGGAATAACCACAATCCGAGCAACGATATTTTTCAGCCTGTAAACAGAAAATGACGTTTTAGACCGGAGTTGTAAAACTTCTGCTTTGTGAAATCATGTATTCGTACAGCCCAAATGATTGATTACCAACAAGCAAGCCGGGCATGTCAGTTTATTCCAAAGAAACTTACATTTTCGCAAAACATTTAGCCGCGCCTTTACTATGGCCGGTCATTATCGTTTCCTCTTTCGGCTGTCCATCAATCTTATGATGTCGCTGTTGGCCTTGTCAACAGCTGTAGAGTCGAGTGTGCGCAGATAGATTATGGTCGTCTTTTCCGAATCGTGCCCCATCGCTTTGCTGATTGTTGATACGGCCACATTGTTAGAAAGGGCTATACTTGCCCACGCGTGACGCGCCACGTACAGCGTCAGCTTCGTTTCAAGTCCGAGCAGCCTGCCCACCTTCTGGATATTGCGGTTCACCCGATAATACGCATTTTCATACTGCGCTTCCGGGCTTTCTCCTTTTTCCGTGATTATAGGCAACAGATAAGGTCCGTCGTTATTGCCGAAATTCTCAATTATCTTCATTATCTCAGGCTCTACCTTTATATGCAGTTGCTGACGGGTCTTTCGGCGCGAATAGCTTATGACTCCGTTATGCAGGTCGCTCTTTTTAAGGAACGCGATATCCACAAACGACATACCCCTGGTATAAAAGGCGAACATAAACACCTTGCGGGCAAAATCGAGCGACGGCTGAGCTGAAAGGTCTATATCTCTGATCATTCGTACAGTATCAAGGGTTACTGCCCTTTTCTGGGTCTTATCCACCCTCATGTAGACATGCCTGAACAAGTTGCGGGGCACGTTGTAGTCCAGCTCTATAGCCTTGTTCACTATCGAACGAAGATTGCGCATATAGAAGGAGGTCGAATTGCGGCAAAGGCCGCGTTTTATCAGATATTCCTCGTATCCGAGAACGAATGTCGAGGTTACATCCTTCCAGTCTACCTCTTTTCCGTCGGTGTATCTCAGCAGGCTGTTCAGCGAGGCCACCAGTCGTCTCTCCATGGGTCTTTTCCCGATACGCCTCATATCATCAATCAGCTTCCGAATGAATGACACGACACCGACAACGGTTTGGGGCGAGTGGAATATCCTGACCACATCGAGAGCATTATATGGCACCCCCTTGCTTTCAAGATGCGATATTATGGCATGTAATTTTGCCTGCTGCTCACCGAGCGATTCGTTGATCGACAGAAGGTACTTCGACCTTGCCATGTCTGCGTCGCAAGGTATCAGGACAGATGCCTCTTCCATATTCCACTCGTTATCGCGGATGTGCAGTTCCGTATAAATCTGCCTGACCTGCCGCTGATGAATTATCTGAAAATAGAGAGTGCCCTCTCTACCCTGGACCGTCGAAGGCCTGAATTTGAGCTTTATAGTTGCCATTTTGAATTTGAGATTTAGATGTGTCTATAAGATACAGCGAAGGTGCACACTCCGAAAAGTGTTGTGTGCCTCATTTTACTCATCCAATCGCATTAAAAAGCGCTCAAGCCTGAGATAGTACGATATCGTACACATTCCATCTCATAACCTGTTGATATTCAGATACCATTGACACAAGGTCAGAATCTCTGCTATTTTTGCAACATCAAAAAACAAATAATTCTCACTGTGGACAGACAAATCGATAAAAAGACAATCCGAAAGCGTCAACTCCTGAAATGGCTCCGGCCGGCAGGCGTCGCCGTGGCGGTCATAGCGGCTGTAGCCGTTACGGTCAATTGGCTTGACAAGGGCGTCATCGCTGCAGAACTGCGTCTGAGCCCCGTGCGCATGGCATCTATCGACATATCCGTTCCGGCGTCGGGCAAAGTGGTGCCGATGAACGAGCAGCAGATACTGTCGCCGGTCGAATCCCGCATCATCAGATCCTATGTACATGCCGGTGACACAGTATGCGCCGGACAGCCACTGCTTGAACTCGACCTGGCATCGGCGCGCGCTGCCTATGACAAACAGCTCAACGACCTGCTCATCAGGCAGGAGACCCTCCGGCAGCAGCGCCTCAACGGCAACACCGCCCTGAGCGAGCTGCGCATGAACATCGCCGTCAAGGAGATGGACCTGCAGCGGCTGACCGAGGACGCGGCCAACGAGCGGCGCCTCGACAGCATCGGTTCAGGGACCGGCGAACGTGTCCGTCAGGCCGAAACGGCACGGCGCACCGCTGAACTGCAGCTCGACCAACTGCGCGAACAGTACCGCAACGAAGGCCTGCGCGCCGAAGCCGCTCTCCGCGTGGAGGAACTCGGCCTCGAAAGCGCGCGCCGCGACCTCGAACTCCTCGGCCGCACCCTGGCCGAAGGACAGGTGCCGGCTCCGTACGCAGGCATTGTCACCTACATCAACTCGGTGACGGGCACACGCGTCGGGCAGGGCGAGCGCATAGCCGTCGTAGCCGACCTGACTTCATTCCGCATCGATGCCGAAATCCCCGAAAGCAGCGGACGCAACCTCTCGGCAGGCACGGCCGTCGACCTCCGGCTGCCGGGCGGCAAGCTCGCCGGCATAGTCAGCAATATCAATCCTCAGAGCACCAACGGAATACTCACCTTCACCGTCAGACCGTCCGACCCGTCGGACAGCCGCCTGTCGTCAGGCCGCCGCGTGGACATCGACGTCAACGCCGGCTACATCGACTCGTGCCTGACCATAGCCTCCGGCCCCTTCTTCAAGGGACCGGGCGAATACAGCCTCTTCGTGGCCGACAGCCCCGATGCCGACGCCCTGCGCCGCCGCACGGTGCGCCTCGGCCGAAGCAGCCGCACGACCGTCGAAGTACTCTCCGGACTTAGCCCCGGCGAATTTGTCGCCACGGCCGACCCCGAACCGTTCGAATCAAAATCCAAACTCAAAATCCGTCATTGACACCATGCCAGAAATCACTCTTAAAGGTATCAGCAAAGTATACCGTACAAACGAAATCGAAACAACTGCCCTCGACAACGTCAACCTTGACATCAACCGCGGCGAATTCGTCAGCATCATGGGCCCGTCGGGATGCGGCAAGTCGACGCTGCTGAACATCATCGGCCTGCTCGACATGCCCACCGCAGGCACCGTCGAGATAGCCGGCACAACCTCAGCAGGCATGAGCGACTCCCGTCTGGCTCATTTCCGCAACGAACATCTCGGATTCGTGTTCCAGAACTTCCATCTCATTCCGTCACTGAACGTATACGACAACGTCGAGCTTCCTTTGACCTACCGCAGCGGCCTCAGTCAGCGCGAACGCCGCAAACGCGTAGAAGAAGTACTCGAGCGCCTCGGCATCAGCCACCGCATCAAACACTTCCCCTCGCAGCTCTCGGGCGGACAGTGCCAGCGTGTGGCCATAGCGCGCGCCATCGTCGGAAAGCCGTCGATAATTCTTGCCGACGAGCCGACGGGCAACCTCGACTCAGCCATGGGCGAGGAAGTGATGGAACTCCTCCACTCGCTCAACCGCAAGGACGGCCTCACCGTAGTAATGGTCACACACAACGAAGCCCACGCCCGCGGCACCGACCGCACCATCCGCTTCTTCGACGGCCGCATCATATCATAATCTCCTTCTTATACATATCTTATGATAAAGAAATTCCAACTGATATTCTACGACATGCGGCGC
>CAMWZB010000113.1 GCA_947178655.1 uncultured Porphyromonadaceae bacterium | reverse complement strand
ATTCTACATGAAGCAGAACGACGACGGCAAGACCGTCCGGGCCATGGACGTCCTGTTCCCGCAGATCGGTGAAATCATCGGTGGCTCGGAGCGAGAGGCTGACTACGACAAGCTCCTTCGCCGCATCAACGAGATGAACATACCCATGAAGGATATGTGGTGGTATCTCGATACCCGCCGCTTCGGCACGGTGCCTCACAGCGGCTTCGGTCTCGGCTTCGAACGTCTTGTGCTCTTCGTGACCGGCATGACCAATATCCGCGACGTCATACCCTTCCCGCGTACTCCAAACAACGCTGAATTCTAAGAACTGACAGTACAATCCTACATATGAATCCACTCGAACTGAGCGAACAGGAACAGATACGGCGCGGCAGCATGGCCGAACTCCGCCGTATGGGCATAGAACCGTATCCCGCAGCCGAATACAAGGTGTCGGGATACAGCGACGAAATCAAGACCAACTTCTCGGACGACGCCGAACCCCGACAGGTGTCGGTGGCCGGCCGTATCATGAGCCGCCGAATCATGGGCAAAGCATCTTTTGTGGAGCTTCAGGATTCTCACGGCCGCATACAGGTCTACATATCCCGTGACGACATCTGTCCCGGCGAGAACAAGGACCTCTACAACATTGTGTTCAAGAAACTGCTCGACATAGGCGATTTTGTGGGATTCTCCGGCCACGTGTTCCGTACACAGACCGGCGAGATTTCCGTGCACGCCGCATCGATGACCGTCCTGAGCAAGAGCCTCCGTCCGCTTCCGATTGTGAAGGTCAAGGACGGAGTGACCTACGATGCTTTCGACGACCCCGAGCTCCGATACCGCCGCCGCTACGTCGACCTGGTGGTCAACGAAGGTGTAAAGCAGATATTCCTCAAGCGCACGAAAGTGTACACGTCGATGCGCGAGTACTTCAATGCAGCAGGCTACATCGAGGTCGAGACTCCTATCCTCCAGTCGATTCCCGGTGGTGCCGCGGCGCGCCCGTTCATAACGCACCACAATGCCCTCGACATCCCTCTGTACCTCCGCATCGCCGACGAACTCTACCTCAAGCGCCTCATCGTTGGCGGATTCGAGGGTGTGTACGAGTTCTCCAAGAACTTCCGCAACGAAGGTATGGACCGCACTCACAACCCCGAGTTCACCTGCATGGAGATATACGTGGCCTACAAGGACTATAACTGGATGATGGCGTTCACCGAGAAGATGCTCGAGAAAATCTGTCTTGACGTCAACGGCACCACCGAAGTCAAGGTCGGCGACAACATCATCAGCTTCAAAGCTCCTTTCCCCCGTGTGACAATGGCCCAGGCCATCAAGGACCACACAGGAATCGACATCAACGGCATGGACGAAGTGCAGCTTCGCGAGGCTGCGCGGAAGCTCGGCATCGAGGTCGACGACACCATGGGCAAAGGCAAACTCATCGACGAAATCTTCGGAGAGACCTGCGAGGGAACATACATCCAGCCTACTTTCATCACGGACTATCCCATCGAGATGTCTCCTCTGACCAAGCGTCACCGCGACAATCCCGAACTCACCGAACGCTTCGAGCTGATGGTCAACGGCAAGGAACTTGCCAACGCCTACAGCGAGCTGAATGACCCGATTGACCAATACGAACGCTTCGTTGAGCAGATGCGTCTTGGAGAGAAAGGTGATGATGAGGCTATGATTATCGACGCCGACTTCATCCGTGCCCTCGAGTACGGCATGCCTCCCACATCAGGCATGGGTATAGGCATGGATCGCCTCGTCATGCTCATGACGGGCCAGACCGCCATTCAGGAAGTGCTCCTATTCCCGCAGATGCGCCCCGAGAAGGTGGAGAAGCGCGACAGTGCCGAAGCCTTCGCTGCGGTAGGCGTGCCTGAAGAATGGGTTGCCCCGCTTCAGAAAGCCGGTGTACTCACCGTTGCCGCTCTGGCCGAGGCCGTTCCCGGAAAACTCTTCCAGGATCTGTGCGGTATCAACAAGAAGAATAAACTCGGCCTTAAGAACCCCGGAGCCGAAGGTGTCGCTGCATGGATTGAAGCGGCTGCCAAGGCTTGACCGGGCTGAGTGTTTATAATCCGACAAATATGGACAACGACAAGGTTTTGTTCCCCGGACATATCGCCGTGATGGGCGGAGGAAGCTGGGCCACAGCGCTGGCCAAGCTCCTCCTTCAGAATTGTGACACCATCACATGGTATATGCGCCGCGACGACCGCATCGAGGATTTCAAGCGCCTGCGTCATAATCCGGCGTATCTCACTGATGTGATTTTCGACATAGAGCGCATCAATTTCTCGAGCGACATCAACGACGTATGCACCGTGGCCGACACTCTGCTGATGGTGATGCCCTCGCCCTATTTCAAGTCGCATGCCGATAAAATCACGGTCGACATATCGGGCAAGTCCGTCATCTCGGCGGTAAAAGGAATTGTTCCCGACTCCAACCAGCTGGTGTCGGACTATGTCATCAGCCGCTTCGGCGTCAGCCGGAGCCGCATGCTGGTCGTGTCCGGACCATGCCATGCCGAGGAAGTCGCCCTCGACAGGCCGTCATATCTCACTATCGGATGTGCCGATACCGCTAATGCCGAACTCTTCGCTCCTTGTCTGTCCGGCAAGCATAACCATACCATCACTTCCAACGATGTCGACGGTATCGAGTATGCTGCCGTGCTGAAGAATGTCTATGCCATTGCCGCAGGCATCATACACGGCATGAAGATCGGAGACAACATGACGGCCATACTCATATCGAACGCCATCCGCGAGATGGAGCGGTTCCTCGATGCTGTGGCTCCGAAGCAGAGAAATATCTGCGACTCCGTATATCTCGGCGACCTTCTCGTGACCGGATACTCGCGATTCTCGCGCAACCACAACTTCGGGTCAATGATAGGCCGCGGATACTCCGTCAAGGCTGCGCTAATGGAGATGGAGCAGACTGCCGAAGGATATTACGGCACCAAGTGTATCACTGACATCAATGCACGCTACGGAGTGGATATGCCCATTCTCAATGCTGTATATTCGATTTTGTACAATGGCGTCCCCGCCGCTCGAGCCCTTGCTGCAATCAGCAGGGTCATGAACTGATATGGAACAGAACGATGACCTCAAGCTACTGGGCATGAATCCCGCACGGCTCGCCGAAGTGGCCGCCGAAGTGGGACTCAGGCCTTTTGCCGCCAAGCAGATGGCGGCATGGCTGTATCAGAAGAAAGTCACCGACATCGACAGCATGACTGACCTGTCGAAGCAAGCCCGCGCAAAACTCGTGCAGCGAGGTTACCACGTGGGCCGGCAAGCTCCCAAGGCCGAGGCGCGAAGCGCCGACGGCACCGTCAAGTATCTCTTCGACGGTGTGGGCGGGCGAGACATCGAGGCCGTCTATATCCCCGACCGAGAGCGTGCCACGCTATGTGTGTCGTCGCAGGCCGGCTGCCGCATGGGATGTCGCTTCTGTATGACCGGACAGGGCGGATGGCAAGGCAATCTTGATGCCGGGGCCATCATCAACCAGATACTCTCCATTCCCGAGAGCGACTCTCTGACCAACATCGTCTTCATGGGCATGGGAGAGCCTGCCGACAACATCGGACAGGTCCTCGCAGCTCTTGAGATACTCACCGCCAAGTGGGGTATGGCATGGAGTCCGAGGCGCATCACCGTATCGTCGATAGGCAAACTCGACGGCCTCAAGCGGCTTCTCGACAGCACTCAGGTCCACATAGCCATCAGTATGCACTCTCCATATGCACTTGAGCGCGAGCAGCTTATGCCGGTGGAAAAGGCCTTCCCCATGCGTGAGGTACTCAGCCTCCTCCGTCGGTACGACTTCGCTCATCAGCGGCGACTCTCGATGGAGTACACCATGTTCGACCGGCTGAATGACGACGACCGTCATGCCGATGCCCTCGCCCGTGTGCTCAAAGACATGGATGTACGCGTCAATCTAATCCGCTTTCACCGCACGCCCGGATTCAACGGGGCACCGTCGGGGCGGGAGGCCATGGAGCGTTTCCGCGACAGACTGAATGCCGCCGGCATCACGGCTACTATACGAGCCTCGCGGGGTGAGGACATAATGGCGGCTTGCGGCATGCTCGCCGGCAAGAAGAAAGAATAAAATCAGATTATTACCATGACAAAAAAAATAAAGGTGGGCATCACCCACGGCGACACCAACGGCATCGGTTACGAAGTCATCCTCAAGCTCCTTGAGGATCCGCGCATAGCCGATCTGTGCACCGTCATAGTGTACGGCTCGGCCAAGGCCGCATCATTCTACCGCAAGGCTATGGAACTGCCTCAGGTGCAGTTCAATCGCATAGACTCGGCGGCAGATGCCCGCGAAGGCGCCTACAATATCATCAATGTCGTTCCGGAAGATCTCAAGATTGACCCTGGCATGCCCACGGAAGCGTCAGGAGCAGCTGCTCTGGCAGCTCTTGAGGCGGCTGTGGCCGACATCCGCAAGGGTGATATCGACGTACTGGTGACAGCTCCCGTCAGCAAGCACGCCATCCAGAGTCCTGAATTCAAGGTACCGG
>CAMWZB010000112.1 GCA_947178655.1 uncultured Porphyromonadaceae bacterium | reverse complement strand
GTATTGAACGTCACACGGTAAATCCATGTCGATACAGCGCTCTCGGCCCGGAACCGTTCAAGGCCACGCCAGATATTCAGATACGAGTCCTGCCGCAGATCCTCGAAGTCCTCCTTCGACCGGGCAAAGGACAGGCAGATGCCGGCGATGAGGTTGTCGTAGCGCACAGTTATCTCGTTGAACAGTTGCTGCTGTCCGCTTTGCCGGTCTGTCAGCCCTATGGCCGACATCAGTTTCACGAACCACATACGGAGGCTCGTCCGGCTGCGATTTAAAGTTATGGTGTTGATACTTGCTGATACAATCGTCGTCATGCAATGAATTTTGATTCTTATATTACATTAGACGCAGTTGTTTCGGGAAAGTGTCAAACAAACATGAAAAAATGAATATGTTCGCAATTAGTCAAATACTCCGACGGGATAGAAAACGGGCGCAGGCAATTGCCGGAACATGACATCGAGGGATGCCTCGTCAGTTGCACACCGGATTCTTCGGAAGGAGTTGCCATGAACGGTATTGTTGTCCCAATTGCCGCACGAAACGGTGCCAATAGTGGTCACCTGAACCTGTGAGTATATCATCTGTCGATTGGCATCGGGCTATCGTACCCCAATAGCCGGCATTGATTTCACGTTCCAGCTCTCCCTCGGTCCAGTTGGCGTAGCCTATAAAGAAGCGGATGTAGCCCTCTACGGCGTACCCGCGGTTGATATAGTCTATCGCACTGTCGAAGTTGCCTCCTACATACAGTCCGTCGCAGTAGCTCCGAGCGCCTTCTATGATGTCTGCACCAAGAGTATGGATGAAAAACAGCCTGTCCTGGCCTGTCGGACCTCCGCAGAAAACAGGTATGCCTCCGACTTCAACGCCGTCCAGCAAGCGGTCGAGTGTGTATTCGCTTTTGTTGTTCAGCACCACGCCTGTGGCGCCTTCATCGGCAAGATAGTCGATGACAGTGGCCACTCCGTGGTAGATGTATTCATTGTCATTGAACGGCTGTGATACAAGAATATGACCAGCGGCAGGCTGTCGGTATGCCGGTTCGATTTTGAAGAGGCGGGAAGCTAAGTCTTTCATATCTTGTCGATGAATAATGTGAACTATGATATATCAACGCCTTATGACATTCATTTGTTCGTCTTGAATCGTGACGGTGATGTGCTTGCATATCCGGCCATTTGGTCGTAACTTTGCACCATGGCTACTCATCGTAAGGAAATACTGGCTATCGCACTTCCGGCGATAATATCTAATCTGACCACCCCTGTGCTCGGGCTGGTCGATGTGGCTCTTGCCGGGCGTATCGGCGCCGCAGTTGTCATAGGAGCGATAGCCGTCGGTGGGGCGGTTTTCAACATGCTTTACTGGATATTCAATTTCCTTCGTATGGGCACAAGCGGTCTTACGGCACAGGCTTGCGGCGCCTGTGACCGGAATCTCGCCGACGTCCTCCTGTGGCGGTCGTTGCTTGTGGCGCTGCTTGTAGGCTCTGTGCTTATGTCGCTTTCTCAGCCGATGTGTGATATAGTGCTCGACTTCATGGATGCCGACGGTGCCACGGCCGCCCTTGCCGCGCGTTACTTTGACATCTGTATTTTTGGAGCTCCGGCAGTCTTGTGTACGTATAGCATGGCCGGATGGTTCATAGGCATGCAGGACTCTAAGGCCGCCATGTGGATGTCTCTGACCACGAATGCCGTGAATATATGTGTGAGTGTGGCGCTCGTCTATGGTGCCGGCATGGGTATAGAAGGCGTTGCTTTCGGTACGATGATTGCCCAGTGGAGCGGAGCTCTCATCGGTGCGTCAGTCATTATCCGTAGATACCGGCCCGCCGTACCTCGGCTCGCCGAGGTGCTGAAGCCAGCTGAACTTGCTTCATTTTTCAGAATAAACAGCGATATCTTCCTGCGGACGTGCTGCCTTGTGGCAGTCACCTTGTGGTTCACTCACGCCGGTGCCATACAGAGCGCCGACATCCTTGCGGCCAATGCCGTGCTGCTTCAGCTGTTCATGCTTTTCTCTTTTTTCATGGACGGCTTCGCTTATGCCGGCGAGGCATTGTCCGGGAAGTATACAGGCCGGCGAGAGAATGCACGACTGCGGACTCTTGTGCATGAATTGATGTTGACGGGGGTATGGTTCGCATTCGTTTTCGGTGGAGCCTATGCCTTGGCAGGAGACTTCTTCGTCCGTCTGCTTGCTGATGATGCAAGCGTGGCCGACGTGGCACGTCAGTACATGTTATGGGCTGCGCTGATGCCTCTGTGCGGGTTTTCGGCCTTCATCTGGGACGGTATCCTCGTAGGACTGACGGCTACGCGTGTGATGCTCACTTCCATGGGTGTCTCAGTAGCACTGTTCTTCATCCTTTACTTCAGCTTTTCGCCTATTTGGGGCAACGATGCTCTGTGGCTGGCCTTTGATGCCTACCTTCTGTGCCGTGGTGTAGGGGAGTGGCTCTGGTGGCGCTTCGCAGGAATGAATCAGAAGGGGTAGCCGATTGCCAGATGGAAGGCAAGCGAGTTGCCGAAACTCGTCATGTTGTAGTAGCCGTGCTTGCCCGTGTCGTAGGGAGCGTGTATGCCTATGCCAAGATCTCCGCGTATGACGAGCATTCCTATGTCAAAGCGCAGTCCGACACCTGTGCCGAGCGCGAGGTCGCGCAGGAAACTCGACGCTTGCAGCGTGCCTCCGGGGCGCATCGCATCCTTTTTGAGGAGCCATACGTTGCCCGTATCGATGAAGAGAGCGCCGTGAAGCGGACCAAACAGCGGGAAACGGTACTCAACGTTTGCTTCGAACTTGAATGTTCCGGTCCTGTCGAAGTAGTCCTGAGGCTGTCCTTCGGGAGCGCGGTAGCTGCCCGGGCCGATCGACCGCACGGTGAAAGCGCGCACCGAGTTGGCTCCTCCGACATAAAACTGTTCAGCATACGGCACCTGCGATGAGTTGCCGTAGGCGTGAGCCGCTCCGACCGCAACCCTGCTGACGAGCCAGTTGTCTCCCGAGAATATGCGGTGTCCCCATACGAGTTGGGTGGTTCCCTTGACGAACTGTGAGAACGGTGTGCCGAAGAGTTTTTTCTCCCCCTTTATTCCGCAAGCTCTGTAGATGGCCCAGAATACGTTGCCGGCTTCCTGAATGCCGAACTGCCAGTTGAGGGTGTTGTCGCGGTCAAGTTGTCGGTCGTAAACGTAGTTGTATATCATCTGAGGTATGAATTGGCTTTTGAAGCTCTGTGCCACGGCCGGATTTGCGGTCATTATCGAGTCGAATTCCGCCGTGGTGTGCATCAGGTTGGTATACGTGAGTTTGAAGGGCGTGAACGAATTCTGCACATGGCGCCGCAGCCTCCATTCGTACGATACGGAGGCGTTGAACTGGGCCATCTTGAAGTAATGCGGGCGGTTCAGGAGGTCGGCGTTGAGTGTGAACCGCGTCCAGTTGAGCTGGTAGCGGCTCCGTGGGATGAATTTCGGAGCAAGCAGTCTTGGGAAGGAGAGGGAGCCGGTCACTCCGAATTCGTAGGAATTGAACACAGAGCTGCGTCCGTGACCTGTCTGCCACTCGTAGGAGCCGGTGAGATTCACCGACAGCAATTCACCACCGCCGAAAATATTCTTGTTCGTAACACCGAATGTCAGACCCGGCCCGATGTAGCTGTTCGACTTTGAAGAAGCGTTTACTTCCAGTGATGTTTCCAGAGGCATGTCGAACCGGCAGTAGATGTTCACGTCAAGCAGTTGCTCGTCCTTTGTCAGCGTGTCGGGCATGGCCTCGATGTTGATGGTGTTGAATATGCCGAGTCTGGAGAGATAGGTCTGTGTGCGGTCCATGTTCCGGACGGAGAATGTACGTCCGGGTCTGAACGCGATGCAGTCCTCAATCGACTTCGCACGGAGCCGTGACGGAGTCATCTGGATGAGTGTGGCGCGTCTGAGAGCGATAGTGTCGGGCACGCCGCCTCCGGCATAACGCTCGACAAGTATCTTCACCTTGCCGGTGCGGTATGGCTCGCGTGCGAATTTCGGTATGTTGCGCCCCAGCACAATCTTCAGGTCAATCTGTCCGGGCTGCCGTATGCTGTCGGCAAGATATTCGATGTATTCGGGACGGAAGAAATAATAGCCTTTGTTACGCAGCACATTTGTGATGCGGGTACGTGCCACAGAGAGCGAGTCCGAACTGTATATCCGTCTCGGAGTGGCCAGATATGGGTCGCGCACAGCCAGAGAGTCGATGAGATGTCCCAGTCTTGTAGAGTCGGGCAGTGAATATATGGTGTCGATAGGGTAGGCCGGTCCGGGATTGACCGAATACAGTATCTTGGCTTTGCGCGGATTGCGGCCCTGCACCAGCTTGTATGTCGCCGTGCCGCGGAAGTAGCCGTTGTTGTCAAGGAGCTGCTCGATCATGTGTGTGCGCACTTCCGGGCGTACATCCGACACAAGGACAGGCTCTTCCACAAGTTTTTCGTATATCCAGTGCTTGAATCCTTTCGGCGGGTTGGGCCAATGGTTGTACACCCAAAGTCCCAACGGGAAGGGATAGCGCCAGTTCAGTGCCTTCAGGTAGTTGTTCGGAGCCACGTTGACGGCTTCTTTCAGTTCGGA
>CAMWZB010000111.1 GCA_947178655.1 uncultured Porphyromonadaceae bacterium | reverse complement strand
CTTGTGAAGGTGTGCATGGCGATGGCTCAGGCCTTTTCTTCTCCGGGCTTGTCCTCAGGAGCTGCAGCCGGCTCTTCATCGTCAATAGGAGGCGGCACGGGCTCGCTGTCGCTCTCCGCCTTAGCGGCCGGGAGCTCGCGGGTTCCGAAGAGTTCGTCGGTGCGCGAAGTCCACTTGCGCGGGCCGAAGATGCGCTTGACGTCCTCCGTGTATATAACCTCGCGCTTGATGAGGGTGTCGGCAAGTTCGTGGTGTCCGTCCATATGCTCTGAGAGAATCTCCTTGGCCCGGGCATACTGCTCGGTGATGATACGCGACACTTCCTCGTCAATGATGCGGGCACGCTCGTCGGAGTATGGATTGGTGAACATGCTGTTCTGACCTGTCGAGTCGTAGTACGACAGATTGGGCAGCTTGTCGCTCATACCATAATAAACGACCATCGCATAAGCCTGCTTGGTGACGCGCTCGAGGTCATTTGCGGCCCCGGTGGATATCTGTCCGAGGAACAGTTCTTCGGCAGCGCGTCCGCCAAGGAGGGAACAAATATTGTCGAGGATGACCTGCGAGGGCGTTATCTGATGCTCCTCGGGCATGTACCATGCCGCGCCGAGCGCCTTGCCACGGGGCACGATGGTGACTTTCACCAAAGGATTGCCGTAGCGGAGATGCCACGAAACGGTAGCATGTCCGGCCTCGTGGATGGCGATAGTGCGCTTCTCCTCGACGGTGAATATCTTGTTGCGCTTCTCCAGGCCTCCGATGATACGGTCGACCGCTGCATTGAAGTCGGCGGCAGATACGGAGTCTTTGTTGTGACGGGCGGCGATGAGAGCCGCCTCGTTGCAGACGTTGGCGATGTCCGCGCCGGAGAAACCGGGTGTCTGTCGGGCAAGCATGTCGACATCCAGATCAGGAGCTGTCTTGATCTTGCGCAGATGCACCTTGAATATCTCAATGCGGTCGGGCAGGTCAGGGAGGTCGACGTATATCTGTCGGTCGAAACGTCCTGCACGCATCAGAGCCTTGTCAAGGATATCGGCACGGTTGGTGGCAGCGAGAATAATCACGCCGCTGTTCGTGCCGAAGCCGTCCATCTCGGTGAGCAGCTGGTTGAGGGTGTTCTCGCGTTCGTCATTGGCACCCATACCGGCGTTCTTGCCTCGGGCTCGGCCTACGGCATCAATTTCATCTATGAATACGATGCAAGGAGCCTTCTCTTTGGCCTGACGGAATAGGTCGCGGACACGCGACGCACCCACTCCGACGAACATCTCCACGAAGTCACTACCCGACATAGAGAAGAACGGCACGTCGGCCTCACCGGCCACTGCCTTGGCAAGCAGGGTCTTACCTGTTCCGGGAGGACCTACAAGAAGCGCGCCCTTGGGAATCTTGCCGCCAAGGTTGGTGTAGCGCTTCGGATTCTTGAGGAATTCGACAATCTCCTCGATTTCAGTCTTGGCCTCGCTGAGACCTGCCACATCACGGAAAGTGACTTTGGTCGAATTATTCTTGTCGAAAAGCATCGCTTTGGACTTGCCGACACTGAATATACCGCCTCCGCCTCCGGCATTTCCACCTCCTGACATTCGCTTCATGAGGTAGAACCACACGCCAAAGAACAGGACAAACGGCAGGAGCGACCATATCACACCTGAGATAGGGCTTGACTGCTCATACTCCACATCGCCGACAAAGGCACCTGTGCTGCGCCAGCGGTCGATTTCGTCAGACAGTTTATCGGCCGATGGAATGGTCGCCTCGACCTTGGCTTCAACGCCCTGGCCTTTCTTATAGTTGCTGCCGGCAAATATCACCTGAGCCAGCGAGTCGGTGAGGAATCCTTCGACCATACGCTTATCAGTGAACACGACTATCTTGGTGATGCCGCGGTCCTGCTCAACGTAGCGTTCGAAATCGGAGTAGCTCACCTTCCGTGTCACGGAGTTGGTGTCAAACCAGAATATACCTGCGATGAACACAAGCACTATGGCATACATCCACCAGAGGTTGAATTTGAAAGGGCTGCCCGACTTCGACGGGCCCCCGTTGCCATTATTTTTAGGGAAATCAGGCATAATCGATGAGTTGGTTAAGGTAAGAGGAGTCAGTCAAGGTCGGGAACGTCTGTCGACGGAGCGTCGCTCCACAACTCCTCAAGATTGTAGCGGCGGCGTGTCTCCGGCAGGAATATGTGAACCCACACACTGCCGTAGTCAAGAATGGCCCAGTCGCCATTACCCGGACAGTCAAGGTTATAAGGCTTGACTCCTGCCTTTTCGAACATATACTCGTACACGCTGTCAGCGATGGCCTGAGTATGGATGGCGGATGTGCCCTCGGCTATGACAAAGCACGAAGCCGCAGAGGTTTCTATGTTTGATAAATCAATGATGGTCACTCCACGTCCTTTGCGCTCGTGGATACCTTCTATGATAAGTTGAGTGAGATCCTTCGTCGGGGTCATTAATTAATGTAATTTAAACTAATGCACAAAAGTAATGAATTTTATCCGTTTGTCAGCCCTGCGGCCGCTTCAATATAAATATTTAACAATTCAAGATAGGAAAAGTTGCCTGCTCCGCGCCCTACTCTACCGACATGGCCCGGGAGGGGTCGGAAGCCGCCGCCACGCTGGCCGGGACGTAGAGTATCAGCCACGCCGCCACTGCCACACCGGCGTTCAGCAGCAGCATGGCAGGCAGATCTATCACCACAGGCACAGAATCGAGATAGTACATGTCGGGGTTGAGAGGTATGGCGTGAGTGTATTTCTGCACACACAGAGGGCCGATACCCAGGACGTTGCCTGTGGCCATGCCGTAGAATGTCAGGCGCATGCCCATATCTGTGAAGACGCGCCGTATCATGGATTTCGAAGCACCAAGCGCACGAAGCACTCCTATGGCGGGGATACGCTCGAGAATCAGGATGAAAAGACTTGACACCAGCGTGAATCCTGCCACAGCCAGCATGAGAATGAATATCACCACCACATTGGTGTCGAGCAGCGCGAGCCAGTTGAAGTACATAGCTCCTGAACGCAGAACGTTGTCGACGGGATAATATACAGGGAGTGTGCCGTCAGCAGCAGCCCGTATCAGCGCGCTACGCATGTCGACTGTGACGTTCTGCAATCTGTCGATATCGACACCTCTCACATCAAGCCGCGAGGCTCTGTTGCCCGAAATACCGGCCACACTGCGCAGACCATCGGCCGAAGCATAGACTACGGTGTTGTCGTACTCCCCGAAATTGGACTGATACAGCCCGGCTATAGTATGTCGGCGCATCTTCACAGTACCGTCGATGATGAAAGTCGAATAAACGCGGTCGCCAAGCCCGAGCCCGAGCGATTGTGCAAGAGGGCGCGACATGACTATACTGTTGCGGCACGAATCAGCATCGAAATCCGGCCACTCGCCTTCAACCATATTCGACCGTTCGAAGTCGTAGCCGTCATCTCCGACTGCACTCTGCCCCAAAAATACCACACCCGAGAAGTTGTCATCAGTCTTCACTATGCCGGGTTGACGGAGTGACAGACGCAAGGAAGCACCGTCAGGAAGTTCCGGACGCACCACACTCTCAAGTGCCGGAGTGAAGTCGACGTATGCCGCCGAATCGGGAGCTCCGGCAGGAGGACACACGGAGAGCGCTGCGTCGAAACCGGTGAGTTTATCGCGTATTCCGGCCTTGAAGCCCACTACAACAGCAAGTGTGAACTCCATAACCATCAGAGCCAGAGCGACTCCGGCCACAGCGATGACCACGGCGGCCGGGCTGCCCGTGCCGCCACCTCCAAGACGGAGCCGCCGAGATATCCAAAGACTTACGTTCATAATTCAGGCGGCAAAGATACGAATTAACCGAACCAAATCCAAATTGATTCTGTATCTATCTTGCCGGCCAAGCGAATCTCTCTCTGTGAAGCGCTCCGGCGAACCGACATACAGCCAAAAGTACGCAGATTTAGGTATTGCGGCATTTAAAATAAATACCGAACTTTGCAAACTCAATTGCGACTAATGAAACTTTCAGAGCTCAAAACAGGTCAGGTAGGAATAGTGGTCAAGGTTCACGGACACGGAGCCTTCCGCAAACGTCTGCTCGAAATGGGATTCGTCCGCGGGCACGCTGTCCGCGTACTTCTGCACGCCCCGCTCAAAGACCCTATCAAATACGATATTCTCGGCTACGAAATATCACTCCGCGCGGCCGAGGCGGCGCTCATCGACGTTGTCCCTGCCGACTCCGCGGAAGTTGCCGTCATGGCCGAAGAGAACATCCGTCATGACATGGCTGACGAAGTGACTGACAGCACCATCCGTGAATATCACGACACCCGCCACCTCATCAATGTGGCCCTGATAGGCAACCCCAACTGCGGCAAGACCTCGCTGTTCAACATAGCCTCCGGAGCCCGCGAACACGTGGGCAACTACAGCGGTGTGACAGTCGATGCCAAAGACGGGCACTTCAAATACCGTGGCTACCGCTTCAACATCGTAGACCTCCCCGGCACCTACTCCCTCACGTGCTACTCCCCCGAGGAACTGTATGTGCGTGAGTATCTGCGCGAGCACACTCCCGACGTCATCATCAACGTCGTTGACTCTTCGAATCTCCAGCGCAACCTCTTCCTGACCACCGAGCTCATCGATATGGACACGAGCATGGTCATAGCC